>NZ_SNWA01000004.1:300000-380914 GCF_004361815.1 Paraburkholderia sp. BL10I2N1
GGCGCGCATCGACGGCTGCGGCGAATTCCGCATCTACTGGAGCATCGCGATGCCGCTGCTGGGGCCGGCATTGGGCACGCTGGGTCTGATCAGCTTCATTCAGGCCTGGAACAATTTTCTGTCGGCACTCGTCGTGCTGCGTTCGCCGTCGATGTACACGCTGCCCCTCGCGCTGCGCATTCTGCAGAGTCCGACCAATTCGGATTGGGGCGCGGTGATGGCGGGCTCCGCGGTCGCGGTGCTGCCACTGCTGGTGCTGTTCGCGTTCACTTCCCGGCGGCTGATCGACGGTCTCACGACCGGCGCGGTCAAAACCTGATCCGGTTGCATTCCATCGATTTCACGCCCTTGCGGGCAGACTAAACAGGACAACATCATCCATGTCGACATATCGATTCAAAAAGGACTTCGTCTGGGGCGTAGCGACCAGCTCGTACCAGATCGAAGGTGCAGCGCATGAAGACGGCCGCGGCCCGTCGATCTGGGACGCGTTCTGCAGCGTACCCGGCAAGGTCGCGAACGGCGAAAACGGCGACGTCGCATGCGATCACTATCACCGTCTCGAACAGGATCTCGACTTGATGGCCGAACTCGGCATCAAGGCCTATCGTTTCTCGATCGCATGGCCGCGCGTTCAGCCGGATGGCCGCGGCGCATTCAACGAAAAAGGCATCGCATTCTACGAACGCCTGGTCGATGGTTTGCTGACACGCGGCATGCAGCCGTTTGCCACGCTGTATCACTGGGATCTGCCGCTCGCGCTGCAAGAGACGCAAAACGGTTGGGAAAACCGCGACACGGCCTACCGCTTCGCCGACTACGCGCGAAAGATCGGCAGTGTGCTCGGCGATCGCGTGGCGTCGATCGCCACTCACAACGAACCGTGGTGCACCGCGTGGCTCGGCAATGCGACCGGCTATTTCGCGCCGGGCAATGCAAGCCTGAAGAAAGCGGCTCACGCATCGCATCATTTGCTGCTTTCGCATGGTCTTGCGCTGCAGGCGCTGCGCGCCGACGGCGTTAAGGCGCCGCTTGGCATCGTGCTTAACCAGTCGCCGGCCGATGGCACAACCGATTCGCGCGAAGATCAGAACGCCGCGTCGCTCGAATACGCGAAGTTCGTGCGCTGGTATATGGACCCGCTCTTCAAGGGCGAATATCCGGCAGAGGTGCTGCAGTGGTATGGCGAGAATGGCCCGCAAGAGGTGATTCGCGACGGCGACTTCGACATCATCGGCGCGCCGATGGACTTTCTCGGCATCAACTACTACACGCGGATCTTTGCGAGCGCTTCCGGCGAGAAACGCCCGCCGGGCGTGCTCGGCTTCACGGATATGGATTGGGAAGTCTATCCGCAGGGCCTGACCGAATTGCTGACCCGACTGAACGCCGACTACACCCTGCCGCCGATCTACATCACGGAGAACGGCCGCGCCTCGAAGGACGTGCTGGTCGACGGACGGGTGCGCGATAACGACCGCATCAGCTTTTTCGATCTGCATCTGGCCGCGTTGTCGGATGCGGCGCAAAAAGGTGTCGACGTGGCGGGCTATTTCGCGTGGAGCCTGATGGACAACTTCGAATGGGCGTCCGGGTACGACAAACGCTTCGGCATGGTGTATGTCGATTACGCGACCCAGCAGCGTACGCCGAAGGACAGCGCGTATTGGTATGGGGACGTGATTGCGCAGCATACCGGTGTGGCGTTGCCGCTCTAGCGCGACGTCAACCGGACCTCGGCCCGCGTGGCGCACTTGCAGTGCAAATGCCGTGCGGGACAGCAGGCATCAGGATTCAGGAGAACGTAACAATGGGCGAACTCGTATTGTGCAACGTCGCAAAGACGTATGGTGAAGGGCCGCAGATCATACAAGGCATCGATCTGCACATTCCGGACGGTCAGTTCACAGTGTTCGTGGGGCCGTCGGGTTGCGGAAAGTCGACCATGCTGCGCATGATCGCGGGACTCGAGTCGGCGAGCGGCGGCGATATTCTGATCGACGGCGTGCGCGTGAACGACCTGCAGCCCGCAGACCGCGGCATTTCGATGGTATTCCAGAGCTACGCGCTGTATCCACACATGAGCGTGGCGGAAAACATGGGCTTTTCGCTGAAGCTATCGGGCAAATCGAAGCAGGAGGTCCGCGAATCGGTTGGACGGGCCGCCGAGATTCTGCAGATCAGCCATCTGCTCGAGCGCAAACCGAAGGCGCTTTCGGGCGGCCAGCGGCAGCGCGTTGCGATAGGGCGGGCGATCGTGCGCAAGCCGCGCGTATTCCTGTTCGACGAACCGCTATCGAATCTCGACGCGTCGCTGCGCGTGCAGATGCGAATCGAACTGGCGAAGCTGCATCGCGAACTCGGCACGACGATGATCTACGTGACGCACGATCAGGTCGAGGCCATGACGCTCGGCGAACAAATCGTCGTGTTCAACAAAGGCAAGATCGAGCAGATGGGTGCGCCGCTCGATCTGTACGAGCGCCCGGCGAACCGTTTCGTCGGCGCCTTCATCGGCTCGCCGCAAATGAACATGCTGCCGGCCACGCTGGTCTCGCACAACGAAACGCACACGGTCATCGCGCTCACCGGCGGCAGTGGCCACATTGCGCTGCCCGGCCGGCCGGCGCGCCCGATCGAGGGCCCGTTGACACTCGGCGTGCGTGCCGAGCATCTCGGCATCAGTGTGCAGGCCGAAGGGCTCTGCGCTCGCGTCGAGCTGGTCGAGCATCTCGGCGACGTGTCGATCATGCATGCGCAACTCGACGGCGTCGGCCAGGCGGTTTCAATCAAGCTCGACAAGCAGGACGCGCAACATCCGGTTGGCGCACGCATTGGCATCGAGGTGGCGTCGTCGGCGGTCATGTTGTTCGATGCACACGGCGCCGCGGTGCCGTTCGAGCGCACTGAAGTGGGAGCGCGCGCGCAGGCAGCGGTCTGACAACACGGGTAGCGAATGTCGGGCCGTGAGGCCCAGCCGTCCCGGCCCGATTCAGGGAATCGCCGTATCAACTGTCGTGGGTGAGAGCGCATGGAAAAGAGAGTATCGAAAGCCACCTTCAAGTCCAAGGCATGCGAGCTGTTCCGGCACGTCGAAATGCTGGGCGAGACTTTGGTCGTCACGGATCGCGGGCAACCCACCGTCGAAATCCGGCCTTACCGCGGCAAGCGCGAGAGTCCCCTCGAACGGTTGCGTGCTTCGATCGTGCATTTCGATGTGAAGCGCGCGTCCCGGCCGCTTCCACTGGAGCAGGAAGATCAATGATTGCGTCGGCAAGCGTCGAGGGGCGACGTTCCTCCGCGCCGGCTGCGCAGTCATGCGCGACGCCGAACTGGCGCGTGGCGTCGTAGTAGGCGCGTCGGCAACGTTAGCCTTATCGTCTTACATGAAGACGCTGTGCGCGCGTAACCGGCCGAAAGATGCAGGGCTGAAAGACCAGGTAAACTCCGCATGGCGATGGCCGATCCGCGCCATTAACATCGGCTAACGTTAAGGGTAACGTTCACCACGCTGTTTTCACTCAAATGTTCACCGCGAGGGCAAATATCATTTCCCTATACGCGCCTCGGCGGCGCGGGTTTGAACGCACTGGAGCCTGAGAGCGCTTCCATGCCGTAGTTTGAAGGTTGATAACGAAGATCGGCCGCGAACCATCAGCGTTGCGGCACGAATCAAAATAATAGCTGTATGAATTGTTTGGGTGGAGATCGCAATGGAAAAGAGAGTTTCGAAAGCCATTTTCAAGTCCAGGGCCTGCGAACTGTTCCGTCAGGTCGAGATGCTAGGTGAGACCGTGGTCGTCACCGATCGCGGGCAACCCACCATCGAAATCCGGCCATACCGCAGCAAGCGCGAGAATCCGCTCGAGCTGTTGCGTGCTTCGATCGTGCATTGCAATGTGAAGCACGCGCCCGAGGAGGTTGCTCTGGAGCAGGAAGAGCAATGATCACGCTCGATACGCTTGCACTGGTGTGCTGGCTAGGCAGGCAGAAGGCATTGAGTCAGGCCGCACACGACGCGATCGATCGGGAACTGGACGGCGGTGAAATCCTGATTTCGGCGATCAGTGCGCTCGAAATTGCGGACTTCGTCAAGGACGGCCGTCTGGGTCTGTCGATGGACGCACGCAGCTGGCTGTCGACCTTCGTGTCGATGGACGGTGTGCGGATGGTCCCGGTCGATACCGAGATCGCGCTTCGCGCGGCCACGCTGCCACCCGCGCTCACTTCCCACCAACGGTTGATCGTCGCCACCGCTCGCACTTTCGGCGGCGCGCTCGTCACGTCGGATGCGAAGGTGCGCGCGTCGACTTACGTGGAAACGATCTGGTGACGTGCGCGGCGCTGCTTCGTCCGGACTGGTCCGGTGGAGTCGCGCACGACCAGTTCCGCCGGCAGCGTGATGCGCTGCGACGCGGCATCGATGCCGGCGATCTGCGCGAGCAGCGTGTTGACCGCCGAGCGCGCCATTTGCTGGAACGGCTGGCGGATCGTCGTGAGGGCCGGATGGAATTGCTCGGCCATCGGGATGTCGTCGAAGCCGATCACCGAGATGTCGCCCGGCACGCGCAAGCCCGCTTCCCTGATCGCGGCGATTACGCCGAACGCGCTCTGATCGTTGGCCGTAAAGATCGCGGTGGGCGGTTCAGCGAGATTGAGCAGATCGAAGGTGACATCGAACGCCATCATCTGCGAGAGATCGCCGGCCGCGACCAGCGAATCTTCGCGCGGCAGCCCAAGGCGGGCCAGCGTGTCGTGGTAGCCGCGCTGCCGGTCGCGCACGCCTTCGATCGTTTCATCACCCGCGAGAAACGCGATGCGCTTGTGGCCGAGTTGCGCGAGATGCTCGACCGCGAGACAGGCGCCGCCGTAGTTATCGACCGACACCGACGGAAAGCCGGTCAGCGTGCCGCGCTGATCGACGACGACCACCGGCACCTTGGCGGTCGCCAGCGCTTCGAGACAGAGCGATTCGCGCGGCAGGATCGCGAGGATCCCATCCGAGAACTGCTGGATCAGTCCGAGCAGATCGTGATGCGTGTCGCGGTCCTCGTCGAATACCGTGTAGACCAGCATTTCACAGCCCGCGCCGCGCGTTGCACGACCCGCGCCGAGAATCAGCTCGCTGGAGAACTGGGTATCGAGGGTCGGCGTGATGATGCCGATGATCCCGTTGCGCCCCCCAGACAGTTTCTGCGCGGTACGGTTGACGACGTAGCCGATGTCCGACGCGATTCTCAGCACTTTGTCGCGGGTCTCGCGCGACACACCGGGACGGCCGTTGAGCGCGCGCGAAGCGGTCATCTGGGACACGCCGGCCAGCTTGGCAACGTGCTCGAGCGTAGGGGTCTGCTTTGCCATCCGAGTGGGGGGATTACGAGAGGTCATGTCAAAGTTGGACTCGCCGCCAACGTTAGCGATACCGTTTATATGACGACTATTCTACCATGCCCACCGGAGCTCGCCGCGGTTGTACCCCCTGTCAGCGGGGTCGCTTGTATGCCGGATGCAACGTCCGCAGCGGATAACCAGGTAAAATCCCGCATAGCGCGCGTTCGTACCCAGGTCTAACATTCGCTAACGTTAAGGCTAACGTTACCGGTTCTGTTGGTATTCAAAATATTCACGAGAGAGGGGACACAAACATGGCGTACCCGGCTTTTTTTAAAGCGCGGTCAATTGTTAGCGCCACGGCGCTCGTATGCTCGCTGTCGGCAGTTGTATCGACAGGTGCATTCGCTCAATCGAGCAAGGCGATTACTGAGTGGGATCAGCAGACCAACGTCACGTCGAGCAAGGTGCTGCGGGATGCCGCAGACCGCTTCGAGCAACAGAATCCCGGCTACAAGGTCGAGGATTCGCACGTTCTGAACGAGTCGTACAAGACCAAGCTGAAGGTGGCCTTCGGCGCGAACCAGCCGCCGTGCGTGTTCGAGAACTGGGGCGGTGGCGGCCTGCACGAGTACGTGAAGTCAGGTCAGATCGTCGACCTCACGCCGTACCTGAACAAGGATCCGGCGTATCGCGGCCGCTTCATGCAATCGTCGTGGAATGTCGTGACGTTCAACGGCAAGACCTACGGTGTTGCTGCTGAAAACGCAGCGGCCGCGGTGATCTTCTATAACAAGGAAGTCTTCAAGAAGTACGGCATCACGCCGCCGAAGACGTGGGACGAACTGATGCACGTCGTTGCCGTGCTGAAGTCGCACGACGTCGCTGCGTTCTCGCTCGCGAACAAGAACAAGTGGACCGGCTCGATGTACTACATGTACCTCGTCGACCGTATCGGTGGTCCGCAAGTCATGAAGGACGCGGTGGAAGGCAAGGGCAAGGGCTTCGAAGACCCGGCGTTCATCGAAGCTGGCAAGCGCGTCCAGGAACTCGTGAAGGCTGGCGCATTCGCACCGGGCATCAACGGTCTGGATTACGACTCGGGCGCTTCGCGCCGTCTGCTGTACTCGGGCAAGGCTGCAATGGAGCTGATGGGTGCCTGGGAAGCTTCGACGATCGCGAACGAAGCTCCGGCCTTCTCGAAGGACCTCGACTTCTTCCCGTTCCCGAGCGTGCCGGGCGGCAAGGGTGATCCGCGTGACCTGATCGGCACGGTTGGCGATGGCTTCCTGAGCATCTCGACCGAGTGCAAGACGCCGGACGCAGCGTTCAAGCTGATCCAGGCACTGACCGACGACCAGGCAATGCAGGATCGCGTGAGCGACCACAAGGTTCCGCCGGTCAACAAGGTCAAGATCGACGATCCGTTCCTTCAGCGTCTGCAGACTATGCTCGCGGCTGCACCGAGCGTGCAGCTCTGGTATGACCAGGTTCTGCCGCCGGCACTCGGCGAACTGCACAAGGACACGACCCAACAGCTGTTCGGTCTGTCGGTGACGCCTGAAGCTGCTGCGCAACAAATGGAAGCCGCTTTCAAGAAGGGCAGTTAATCCCCCAGTCCTAATGGAAAGTCCGGCCGGCATCGCAAGGTGCCGGTCGGCATACAAGCTCGTGAATATCGCACTTTCCGCTACACCTGAACGCCGGCTGCGCCTCTCATCGCAAACGCTCGTCGCAGTCGTGTTTCTCGCGCCGTCGCTGCTGCTGCTGGCTGTATTCCTGCTTTATCCGCTCATCTCCAGCCTGCAGCTGTCGCTGCTCAACTGGAATGGCCTTGGCAACACCGCCCGTTATATCGGGCTCTCGAACTGGGTCCAACTCGCCCACGACGCGGTGTTCTGGCAATCGCTCAAGAACAACGTGATTCTCGCTGTCGCGTCGATCGTCATCCAGCTTCCGATCGCGCTCGCGCTCGCGGTGCTGCTGGAGAAGGCCGGCCGTGGCTCGCGCGTGCTCAAGGTTCTCTATTTTCTGCCGCTGCTCATGTCGAGCGTGGCGATCGGCGTGCTGTTCAAGCAAATCTACGATCCGAATTTCGGTCCGCTCAACGTCGCGCTGCAGGCATTCGGCCTCGGCAATCTCGCGAGGGACTGGCTGGGCGACCCGCAATTGTCGCTGGGTGCGACAATCGCCGTGATCATCTGGCAGAACGCGCCTTTCTACATGATTCTGTTCCTCGCTGGCCTCTCATCGATGCCGGCCGAGGTCAACGAGGCTGCCCTCCTCGACGGCGCCTCCGAGTGGACCATCTTCTGGCGCATCAAGCTGCCGCACCTGCAAGGCACGGTCCGCACGGCTGTGCTCCTGTCCGTGCTCGGATCGCTGCGTTACTTCGATCTCGTCTTTGTCATGACCGGCGGCGGCCCCGAGGGCTCGTCCGAGGTGATGGCCACCTACATGTATCGCACGGTGTTTAGTTCGTTCCAGCTCGGCTACGGCAGCACCATCGGCTCGGCGATGTTTCTCATCGTTATCACGGTGGCGGCGGTGTCGATGTACTTCACCCGCCGATTTGCAACCGAGGTCTGAACCATGAACAAGACGTTTCGCTTCCCGCGCGTGGGGATTCCTCTGCTGGCGCTGATCTGGCTGGCTGTCACGACGATCCCGTTTATCTTCATGGTCGCGTCGAGCTTCAAGAGCCAGGAGGAGACCTTCGCGACGTCCGTGTGGGCGCCGCCGAGTCACCTGTATTGGGGCAATTATTCGGCTGTTCTGCGGGGGCCGTTCTTTACGTATTTCCGTAACAGCATGTTCACGGTGGGCATTTCGGTGGTGCTGATCGTCGTCATCAGTGCGATGGCGGCGTATGTGTTCGCGCGCATGCGTTTCGCGCTGAACAAGATGCTCTTCGGTCTCGTGGTCGCCGGCATGATCGTGCCGCTGCACGCGACGCTCGTGCCGATCTATCTGCTCACGCGTAACCTCGGTCTTTACGATACGCCGTTCGCGCTGTTCGGCCCGTACGTGGCGCTCAGTCTGCCGGTGTCGATCTTTATTCTGACCGAGTTTATGCGCCAGATTCCGCGCGAACTTGAAGAGGCAGCGCAGCTCGACGGCTGCAGCCCGTTCCGCATTTTCTGGCGTATTTTCTTCCCGCTCTCGGGACCGGGGCTCGCCACTGTGGCTATCTTCAACGGCATTGGTCTGTGGAACGAGTTCATCTTCGCGTACATGCTCACGTCGACGTCCGAGCACCGTACGCTGCCGCTGGCGATCTGGGACTTCATGGGGCAATACGCGTCGAACATTCCCTCGATGCTGGCTGTCCTCGTGCTCACGTCGTTGCCGCTGATTGTTGCCTACGCGTTCGGTCAGGAGCGCGTGATCAAGGGGATGATGGCCGGTTCCCTCAAGGGCTGACGAGACGGCGTCACCGAAACGTTTTCCGGGCGGTAGATACCGCTGCAATCAAGGATTGAAAAAGTCATGGCAAGTATTAGCCTGAGCCAGGTCGACAAGGCCTATGGCAACCTCGAACCGGTCATCCGTAATGTGAACCTCGAGATCGGTCGTCACGAATTCTGCGTATTCCTCGGCCCGTCGGGCTGCGGCAAGTCGACGCTGCTGCGTATGGTGGCGGGCCTCGAGCACATCACCAGCGGTGAACTCCAGATCGACGGACGCCGCATGAACGAGGTCGCGCCCGCGGCGCGCCGCGTGGCGATGGTGTTCCAGAACTACGCGCTGTATCCGCACATGAGCGTGTACGAGAACATGGCCTTTGGTCTGCGTCAGGCCAAGCTCGACAAGAACATCATCGACGAGAAGGTGCGCCGCGCGGCCACCGCGCTGCAGCTAGACACCTATCTCGATCGCAAGCCGGCCGCATTGTCGGGCGGTCAGCGCCAGCGTGTCGCGATCGGCCGTGCCATCGTGCGCGAACCGGGCGTGTTCCTGTTCGACGAACCGTTGTCGAATCTCGATGCGGCGCTGCGCGTACAGACTCGCATCGAGATTGCCCGCTTGCATCGCGAATTCCGCCAGGCGAGCGCGATTTACGTCACGCACGACCAGATCGAAGCGATGGCGCTCGCGGACAAGATCGTGCTGTTGCATGCCGGTGCGGAAATGGAGAAGCACGGCAGCATCGCGCAGATCGGTGCGCCGCTCGATCTGTACCACCGGCCGAAAAGCCGCTTCGTCGCGGGTTTCATCGGCTCGCCGAAGATGAACTTCCTGCCGGGCGTCGTGACGGCGATCGACAACCAGGGTGTCGAGGTCGAACTGACCAGCGGCGAGCGCGTGCGTGCGCAAGTCGACGGCCGCAATCTGCGCGTGGGCACGGCCGTCACGCTCGGCATCCGGCCCGAACATCTGGGTCTGCCGTCCGGTCAACCAGGCGTTCAGACGATACGTTGCGCGGTGCGTCTGGTGGAGCGGATGGGCGAGCACAGCTACGTCCATCTGGACGGCGGTAGCCGCGATGGCAATCCGCTGATTGCCAAATTGCCCGGCGACGGCGGCGTAACGAGCGATGACCGGATCGAGCTCACACTCGCGCCGCACGCGTGCCACGTGTTCGACGACAAGGATTTCGCGCTGCCGCGTCTGCACTGATCGTGGCGTTTTTGCTGACGAGGCTGCGCCGGCAGAGTGCCTTCGACGGCGAGCGCCGTCTCGGCACGAAATCGAAGCATCGCATTTCGAGTTCTCCTGGTATTTGGTCAATTTACAGGACTCCGAATTGATGGAAGCAATATAAAAACGCGGGGCCGCGATTCAGATGACGCGACGCCATTCCCTGCGCTTGTGACGAAAAACGGAATTGTCGGTGCGCCAGACGCGCTTCGTACACCAGAATCATAAAAAGGAGTTCTCGATGTTGCTTCGCCAAAGTGAAGTCCCGCTCTACCGCAACCCCAACGCTGCCGTGCACGAGCGTGTTGCCGATTTGCTGGCGCGCATGACTCTGGATGAGAAGATTGCCCAGTTGCACGCTGCGTGGCTGAGGCTGTCGCCGGACGGCAATCACGAAGCGCGGACCGTGGATTTCGCGCATGGCGAAGACGGCGTGATGGTGGAAAAGATTCTTCAGCACGGGCTGGGGCAAATCACGCGTCCGCTCGGAACGCATACCGTCGATCCGAAGGAAGGTGTGCGTGCGCTCAACGCGTTGCAGCGGCAGATGGTGGAGGAGACGCGCCTCGGCATTCCGGTGATGTCCCACGAAGAATGTCTGGTCGGCCTGATGATCAAGGACGCCACGCTGTTCCCGTCGCCGCTGAACTACGCAGCGACCTGGAACCCGGCGCTGGTCGAAGAGGTGGGGCAGATCATCGGCCAACAGGCGCGCTCGATCGGTTGTCATCAGGGGCTCGCGCCGGTGCTGGACGTGTCGCGCGACCCGCGTTGGGGGCGCACCGAGGAGACGCTCGGCGAAGATCCGTATCTGGTCGGCGTGCTCGCGTGTCACTACGTGAAGGGGCTGCAGGGAGAACGGCGCGACCTGCTTGCGACGCTCAAGCATTTCGTCGGACATTCGGCAAGCGAGGGTGGCCGCAATCACGCGCCGGTGCATGTCGGTCCGCGCGAACTCAATGACGTGTTCATGCTGCCGTTCGAGATGGCGGTCAAGCTCGCGGACGCAGGGTCCGTGATGCCTGCGTATCACGATATCGACGGTGTGCCGTGTCATGCGGACCGCACGTTGCTGCAGGACACCTTGCGCGACAAGTGGGGTTTCGACGGGCTGGTCGTCGCGGATTATGCCGCTGTCGATCTGCTCTACAGCCACCATGCCGTCGCGCGCGACAGCGCGGCCGCCGCCGCGCTCGCGTTCAATGCCGGACTCGACGTCGAGTTGCCAGGGCATGAGTGCGCGTTGCATCTGAAAGAAGCCCTCGGACGCGGCGAGATCAGCGAAGCGACGATCGACACGGCAGTATCGAGAGTGCTGAACGCGAAGTTCCGACTTGGGCTGTTCGAAAATCCGTATGTCGATCCGGAACGCGTGGACGTGAAAAGCGAGTTCGCCGGCGACACGGCGTATCAGGTGGCGCTCGAATCGGCGGTGCTCCTGCGCAACGAAGGCGGCGTGTTGCCGCTGGATCCAAAAGGCCCGGCGAAGGTTGCGGTGATCGGACCGACCGCCGACGACCCATTGGCGCTGCTGGCCGGCTACAGTTTCCCGGTCCACCTGATCAATGCGGGCGAGCAGTCGAGTGCAACGATGGGCACGCCGCTGCGGGCGCTGCGTGCACTGCTCGGCGACGAGCGGGTGATTCACGCGCACGGCTGCGACATCATCGCGGAGCGCCGTGCAGGCGCACCCGTGTTCCCCGGCGACGTGTCGCTCGACACCACGGCCGTCGCGAACCGCGACGAACTGATCAGTCACGACACCGGCCGCATCGCCGCGGCGGTGGATGCCGCGCGGCAGGCGGGTGTGGCGATCGTTTTCGTCGGCGATCTGGCGGGGCTGTTCCAGTCCGGCACGGTCGGCGAAGGCTCCGACACCGACAGCCTGGATCTGCCGGGTGTGCAGCAGGCGCTGCTCGCGGCCGTGGTCGATAGCGGCACGCCGACGGTCGTCGTGATGACGGGCGGGCGACCGTATAACCTCGGTGGTCTGGAGGACCGGATCGCGGCGCAGATCATGGCGTTTGCGCCGGGCGAGCGAGGCGGTGAAGCGCTCGCCGATCTGCTGGTGGGCCGCGCGAATTTCTCCGGCCGCTTGCCGTTGTCGGTGCCGAAGAGCGCGGGCGCCGTGCCGTACACGTACAACCATCGACTGAAGAGCGCCGGTACGCCGGTCGCCTACCACTTTGGCTGCCGCTATCCGTTCGGCTTCGGCCTTGGCTACACGCAGTTCCGCTACGGCGATCTCAATGTCGCCCAGCGTGAAGTGCCGATCGGCGATGGGACCATCGAGCTGAGCTTCACGGTCGAGAACGTCGGTTCGCGCGAAGGCAGCGAGACTGTGCAGATTTACGTGCGCGACCGGCTCGCCTCGTCGTCGCGCCCGGTGCGCGAACTGAAGGCTTTCCGGCGCGTGCCGCTCGCGGCCGGTGCGTGCGCGCAGGTGCGCGTGCGCATTCCTGTCGACATGCTCAATTTCACCGATGGCCGCGGGGAGCGCATCGTCGAGCCGGGCGATTTCGACCTGATGGTTGGCAGCTCGAGCCGCGACATTCACCTGAGCGACACGGTCACTGTCGCCGGTCACGCGGTGCGAACGCTCGAGCGCGACTGGCGCATGGTGAGCGAGGTCGATATCCTGTCGTGACCGGCACGCCGCGGCTGCACCAGCCGCCGGCGGCTGGTCGGCAGGTGTCTTTTGTCATACTCGTTACAAGTTGAATTTCAGATGTCCTACGCAAACTATCCGAGCCTATCGGACAAAACGGTTGTCATCACCGGTGGCGGCAGCGGAATTGGCGCCGCCATGGTCGAAGCGTTCGCTCGCCAGGGCGCGCGGGTTTTCTTCCTCGACGTCGCCGAGGAAGATTCGCGGAAGTTGCAGGACTCGCTGCGCGACGCCACGTATCCGCCCGTGTTCCGTCGCTGCGACCTGCGCAGTGTCGACGCGATCCAGGACGTATTTGCCGGCGTCGCTGACATCGCAGGGCCGATCGAGGTGCTCGTCAACAACGCCGGCAATGACGACCGGCACGAAGTCGACGCTATCACGTCGACCTATTGGGACGAACGCATGGCGGTGAATCTGCGCCACCAGTTCTTCTGTGCGCAGGCTGCCGCGGCCGGCATGCGCAAGATCGGGCGCGGCGTGATCCTGAACCTCGGCTCGGTCTCGTGGCACCTGGCGTTGCCGAACCTGGCCATCTACATGAGCGCGAAGGCCGGTATCGAAGGGCTGACACGAGGCCTTGCGCGTGATCTCGGCGATGCAGGCATTCGCGTGAACTGCATCATTCCGGGCGCCGTTCGGACCCCGCGTCAGATGCAGCTCTGGCAGTCAACGGAGAGCGAAGCCAAGCTCGTCGCGAGCCAATGCCTGCCCTTGCGTATCGAGTCCGAGCACGTTGCCCGCATGGCGTTGTTTCTGGCCTCCGATGATGCTGCCCGCTGCTCGGGACGCGACTATTTCGTCGACGCCGGGTGGTACGGAGAATGAGAATCCACCTGCCTGCCTGCGTATGGCCGATCTATGCTGAACTGGGGGAAGGCCCGGTGTGGCAGGCCGCGGAAAACGCGGTGTATTTCGTCGATATCAAGGGCCGCCAGATCCATCGTCTGACGATCAGTACGGGGCAAACCCAGACGTGGAAAGCGCCGGATCAGCCGGGCTTTATCGTGCCGTTGGCGGACCATGCGTTCGTCTGCGGACTGCCGGACGGCTTGTATCGCTTCGATGCCGATAGCGGGCAATTCAGCAAGCTGAAGGACGTCGAAACGCACCTGCCCGGCAACCGGCTCAACGACGGCTATGTCGACGCCACCGGACACCTGTGGTTCGGTTCGATGGACGATGGCGAAGAAAAGCCGACCGGCATCCTGTATCGCGTCAACGACGACGGCGAAGTCGTGTCGCAGGACGACGACTATGTGATCACCAACGGACCCGCGTTGAGTCCGGACGGCCGCACGCTCTATCACAACGACACCATGCGGCGCGTGGTGTATGCGTTCGACGTGAGTGAAGACGGCACGTTGTCGCGCAAGCGCATCTTCGCCGCGATTTCCGGCGATGGCCACCCGGACGGCATGGCTGTCGACGCAGAAGGATTCGTGTGGATCGCGCTATTCGGCGGCTGGCGTATCGAACGCTACTCGCCCGATGGCAAACTGGTGGAGCAGGTGCCGTTTCCTTGCGCGAACGTGACGAAACTCGCTTTCGGCGGCGACGATCTGCGGACCGTGTATGCCTCGACGGCGTGGAAAGGACTCTCGGCGGCGGAGCGTCAACGGCAGCCGCAAGCCGGCGGCCTGTTTTCGTTTCGCTCGCCGGTGCCGGGCCAGCCGCAGGCACGCATCCAATGGGGCTTCTCGCGCTGAACCGCGCGGTGCAATGGGGATGAAACCTCGCCCCGCGCGCAGTGTCGCCAGGTATCATGTGCGTTCCATGACTTCCGTGCACCCGCAGTGATCCACACCATGACGTCCAGGCTGCCCGTCCCGCCCCGCATGTCCGATGTTGCCGAACGCGCTGGCGTCTCGAAGATGACCGTGTCCCGCGTGCTGGCCGGACGCAGCGTATCGCAGGCGACCCGCGAACGGGTTCAGAAGGTGATCGATGAACTCGGATACGTCGCCGATGCGGCAGCGGGCGCATTGTCGTCGGGACGCTCGGAGTTCGTCGCGGTGCTGGTGCCGTCGCTCTCGAGTTCCAACTTCTCCGACACGGTGCGCGGCCTGACCGCCGCGCTCAGTCCGCATGGTCTGCAGTTATTGCTCGGCGACACCGACTATCGTCTCGAACAGGAAGAGCTCCTCGTGCGTTCGATGCTGCGCCACCAGCCGCGTTGCGTCGCGCTGACGGGCGGGCGGCATACCGAGGCGACCCGCACGCTGTTGCAGCGCGCCGGTATTCCGGTGGTCGAAATGTGGGATCTGCCCGCCGATCCGATCGATACCGCAGTGGGCTTCTCGAACGCGACGGCGGCGCGGGCGATGGTTCGGCACCTGCATGCGTGCGGATATCGCCGCATCGGCTTTATCGCCGGCGCGAGTGAACGCGATCGGCGCGGCCTCGACCGGATGCGCGGCTATGTCGCTGAAATGAAGGCGCTGGGACTCGGCGAGCCCCGCGTGATCCGGCTCGGCGACTCGCCGATCACGATGAGTCATGGCGCGCCGGCAATCGGCGCGTTGCTCGAAGCGTGGCCCGATACCGAAGCCGTGATGTGCGTGAGCGACATGTCGGCGTTTGGCGCGATCATGGAGTGCCACCGGCGCGGGTTGTCGGTGCCGGGCGATATCGCGATTGCCGGCTTCGGCAACTTCGAGGTGTCATGGTGCTGTCAACCGGCCATCACCACGGTGTCGGTGGATGCCTATGGCATCGGCTTGCGTGCCGGCGAGACCTTGCTCGCCGCGCTCGCCGCGCGCGAGGCCGGCGAGGCGCCGCGTGCGAAGTCCGTCAAGATCGACTTCACGGTCATCGCGCGCGAAAGCGCCTGAACGCGCGCTCGTCGCCAGGTCGGTTCGGCTCAGCTCGGATCAGATCGGCTCAGATCAGGGATATCCCTTGGTTGTTCGGACGGTGTGCCGCGCGTAACATCCACAACCAGAAATGTTACCGGTAACTTTCTGGCGCCGTTTGGTCCCGTTTGGTGTCGATGACCTACACGCATGTCCGATGAAAGTACGCCGATGGAGACTTGAATGACCACCGTGCCGTCCGCTGCCACCGCGCCTGCCGCGCGCCTGACGGTCGATATCAACAACGGTACCTATGCGCTTGGCGCGTGTCTGCTGATCAGTTGTATGCTGATCCTGCTCGTACTGCGCAGCATGCTGGCCCGGGCAGCGTCGGTCGACGACAAGCGCCCGGCCACCAACCAGCGCGTGCGGCACAGCACGCCAGCGCTGCAACCCTTCCCATGACGGAGAGATAAGCATCATGTCAGCATCCACACCGCGCCGGCTGCGAAGCCAGGAATGGTTCGACGATCCCGCGCACGCGGACATGACGGCGCTTTACGTTGAGCGCTTCATGAACTACGGCCTCACGCGCGAAGAACTGCAGTCGGGCCGGCCGATCATCGGTATCGCGCAGACTGGCAGCGACCTTGCGCCGTGCAACCGGCATCACATCGAACTGGCGGCGCGCACCAAAGCCGGTATTCGCGACGCAGGCGGTATCCCGATGGAATTCCCGGTCCATCCGCTCGCCGAGCAGAGCCGCCGGCCGACCGCCGCGCTCGACCGCAATCTCGCGTATCTGGGCCTCGTCGAAATCCTGCACGGCTTTCCGCTCGATGGCGTGGTGCTGACCACCGGCTGCGACAAGACCACGCCTGCCTGCCTGATGGCGGCGGCGACCGTCGACATGCCCGCCATCGTGCTGTCCGGCGGCCCGATGCTCGACGGCTGGCACGAAGGCAAACGCATCGGCTCCGGGACCGTCATCTGGCACGCGCGCAATCTGCTCGCGGCCGGCGAAATCGACTACGAAGGCTTCATGCAACTGACGACCGCGTCGTCGCCGTCGATCGGTCACTGCAACACGATGGGCACCGCGCTCTCGATGAACAGCCTGGCTGAAGCGCTCGGCATGTCGCTGCCCGGCTGCGCGAGCATTCCCGCGGCGTACCGCGAGCGTGGCCAGATGGCGTATGCCACCGGCAAGCGGATCGTCGACCTCGTGCGCGAGGATGTGCGGCCGTCGCAGATCATGACCAAGGGTGCGTTCGAAAACGCCATCGTGGTGGCGTCGGCGCTGGGGGCGTCGACTAATTGCCCGCCGCATCTGATCGCGATTGCGCGGCACATGGGCGTCGAGCTGAGTCTCGAAGACTGGCAGCGCGTGGGCGAGCAGGTGCCGCTGATCGTGAACTGCATGCCGGCCGGCGAATACCTCGGCGAAAGCTTTCACCGTGCGGGCGGCGTGCCTGCCGTATTGCGCGAGCTTGCGCAAGCGAACCTCGTGCATCGCGAATGTCTGACCGTGTCGGGCCGGACCATCGGCGAGATCGCCGCGGACGCGCCGTCGGGGGATCGCGAGGTCATCAGGACAACGGAAGATCCGCTCAAGCACGGCGCGGGTTTCATAGTGCTGTCGGGCAACTTCTTCAACAGCGCGATCATGAAGATGTCGGTGGTCGGCGACGCGTTCCGGCAGACCTATCTGAGCGAGCCCGGTGCGGAAAACACGTTCGAGGCGCGGGCTATCGTGTTCGATGGCCCCGAGGACTATCACGCGCGCATCGACGATCCGTCGCTCGAAATCGACCAGCACTGCATTCTGGTGATTCGCGGCGCCGGGCCCGTGGGCTATCCGGGCAGCGCCGAAGTCGTCAACATGGCGCCGCCGGCGGCGCTCGTGCGTCAGGGCATCAACTCGCTGCCGACGCTTGGCGACGGGCGGCAAAGCGGCACGTCCGCGAGCCCGTCGATTCTGAACATGTCGCCGGAAGCGGCCGTGGGCGGCGGGCTCGCGCTGTTGCGCACGAATGACCGCATTCGCGTGGATCTGAATGCGCGCAGCGTCAACGTGCTGGTCGATGACGACGAACTCGCGCGGCGCCGTGAGACGGCGACCTTCAAGATTCCGCCGGCGCAAACGCCGTGGCAGGAACTGTACCGCCAGACGGTGGGCCAGCTCTCGACCGGCGGCTGCCTCGAGCCCGCCACGCTCTACCTGAAGGTGATTGCCGAGCGCGGCAATCCGCGGCATTCGCACTGAAATGCAGGTGGCAGCGCCTGGCTCGGATCTCATATCGAGCCAGGCGCGCCTGGTTTCCCAACTCTCCTGAAGAACTCAACTTCCATGTCCGCAATTTCCCAATCCAGTTTCCTTCCGGACGACCTCGATGAGGCGCTGCTCGTCGGGCGCGTGTGGCGCAAGACCGACACGCATGAAGGCCCGTGCGTGGTCGTCGTGCGCGGCGGCGAGCTGTTCGATATCACCGCGACCGTGCCGACCACGGCGGACCTGTTCGAGCGCGAGAACGCCGCGCAGGTCGCGCGTACCGCGCCGGGCGTGTCGCTCGGCACGGCCGCGCAGTTGATCGCCGCCAATTTGCCTCACGCGGCCGCGCCGGTCGTACGGCTGCTCGCGCCATGCGACATTCAGGCGATCAAGGCGTGCGGCGTGACGTTCGCGGTGAGTCTGATCGAGCGCGTGATCGAGGAGCAGGCGGGCGGCGATCCGGCGAAGGCGAAGGAGGTCCGCGAGACCATCGCTTCGATGATCGGCACCGACCTGTCGAAGATCGAACCGGGCTCGGACGCGGCGATGAAGCTGAAGTCGGAACTCGAGCGGCGCGGTGCGTGGTCGCAATACATGGAAGTGGGCATCGGTCCTGACGCGGAAGTGTTTTCGAAGTCGCAGCCAATGTCGGCGGTCGGCTTCGGCGCCGATGTGGGACTGCTCGCCGCATCGAACTGGAACAATCCGGAACCGGAGATCGTGCTGGCGGTGAATAGCCGTGGTGAGATCGTCGGCGCGACGCTCGGCAACGACGTCAACCTGCGCGATATCGAGGGCCGCTCGGCGCTGCTCTTGGGCAAGTGCAAGGACAACAACGGCTCGTGCGCGATCGGCCCGTTCGTGCGCCTGTTCGACGAGCGCTTCTCGCTCGACTCGGTGCGCACGGCCAGCGTCTCGCTGCGCGTGGAAGGCGCCGACGACGACTTCCTGCTCGAAGGTGTGAGCCACATGAGCGAAATCAGCCGTGATCCGGCGGACCTCGTTGCGCAGACGTGGGGACGGCATCATCAGTATCCGGACGGCTTCATGCTGTTCCTCGGTACCATGTTCTCGCCGATCAAGGACCGTGACGCGCCCGGCGCGGGGTTCACGCACCACCTCGGCGACCTGGTGACGGTTGCGACGCCGCAACTCGGCGCGTTGACCAACACGGTTCGGCTGAGCACCGAAATCGAGCCGTGGACGTTCGGGGTGCGCGCGCTGTATCAGAACCTGGCCGCGCGCGGCCTGCTTGCGTCGGCCTGATTGAACTGATCAACCCGGGTGTCGCGAATGGCCGTCGTGCCACGCGTCACCCAGGCGTATTGCCAGTCGCCTCCGCCCCGGCCTGACCGTCAGGTTGTGGTGGCGGAGGCGTTATTCCGTATCGACCGGAGAACCCGAACATGAGCCAGTTTGCAAACTACATCGACGGACAGTGGGTAGAAGGCGCAAGCGTGTCCCGCAACGTCAATCCGTCCAACCTCGACGACGTCATCGGCGAGTTCGCGCAGGCCGACGCCGACCAGACGCAACGCGCGATCCGCGCCGCGCGCAACGCGTTCGCGCAATGGTCGTTGTCCACGCCTCAGCAGCGCTTCGACCTGCTCGATCATGCAGGCAGCGCGATCCTCGCGCGCAAGGCCGAACTGGGCAAGCTTCTCGCGCGCGAAGAAGGCAAGACGCTGCCCGAAGCGATCGGCGAGGTGGGCCGCGCGGGGCAGATCTTCAAGTTCTTTGCGGGCGAAGCGCTGCGCCTCGGCGGCGAAATCGTGCCGTCCGTGCGCCCGGGCATGACCGTGGAAATGACGCGCGAGCCGGTTGGTGTGATCGGCCTCATCACGCCGTGGAATTTCCCCATCGCGATTCCGGCCTGGAAGATTGCGCCGGCGCTCGCCTACGGCAACACCGTGGTCATCAAGCCGGCCGACCTCGTGCCGGGCAGCACGTGGGAACTCGTCAAGATCATCGCCGAAGCCGGCGCGCCGGCGGGCGTCATCAATCTCGTGATGGGGCGTGGTTCCGTAGTGGGCGAAGCGCTGGTCTCGTCGCCGGAAGTCGATGCCGTGAGCTTCACCGGTTCCGTGGCGACCGGTCGTGCGATCGGCGCGAAATGTTTCGCGTCGGGCAAGAAGTTCCAGCTGGAGATGGGCGGCAAGAACCCGATGGTGGTGCTCGACGACGCCGACCTCGACGTTGCGATCGAGGTGTGCATCAACGGTGCGTTCTACTCGACGGGCCAGCGTTGCACGGCGTCGAGCCGCTTGATCGTGACGGAAGGGATTTACGAGCGGTTCATCGACGGCATGAAGAAGCGCATGCAAGCGTTGAAGGTCGGCGATGCGCTCGCTGACGGGACCCAGATCGGCCCGGTCGTCGACGACAAGCAGCTCGAGCAGGACGAACGCTATCTCGCCGTCGCGCGGGAAGAGGGCGGCAGCGTGTTCGGCGGCGAGCTGGTCGAGCGCGCCACGCGCGGCTATTTCCTCGCGCCGGCGCTGGTCACCGACACGACCCCTGCCATGCGCATCAACCGCGAAGAAGTGTTCGGCCCGGTGGCGTCGGTCGTCAAGGTCAAGGACTATCACGAAGCGCTCGCGGTCGCCAACGACACCGAGTTCGGGCTCTCGGCAGGTATCTGCACGACGTCGCTCAAGTACGCGAGCCATTTCCGCCGACACGCGCAGGCCGGCATGGTGATGGTGAACACGGCAACCGCCGGCGTCGATTATCACGTGCCGTTTGGTGGCCGCAAGGGTTCGAGCTACGGTCCGCGCGAGCAGGGCAGCTATGCGCGCGAGTTCTATACGGTGGTGAAGACCGCGTATGTGAGTCCGGGCGCGGTTTGATCGCGAGGCGTGGCTTTGTCCGGCCACGCGTTCGCCAGGGCAACAAAAAACGCCCGGCCCCTGAAGGCCTGGCGAAGCCACCGGGAATCCGGGGCGGAGGGTTTGATGTAGAACCGGCCCGCTATCGCGGCGAAAGCGCGATGACGGGCCGGTGATCTCAAGCTGCCAGAGGCGGTGATCGTGTGCGCTGCGGCAAGCTACGACAAGCTACGGCCCAGCAAATATCAAACAACAGCGGCGGGCTGGCCTGAAGCCTTATTGCGCGACCGCGTGACCTTGCTGCGACGAACCGCTGGCCACTCCACCCGCTGCGCTGTTCTGCGCCGCTACGCGTGCTTCAGCGGCCTGGATGTTCGACGGGTATTCATTCGGGTTCGAACGGGCCGGGTTGTAGCCCGCCTTTTCGATCTGGACCAGTTGTTCACGGACTTGCGCGCGGGTCAGCGGCTGGTTCGACTGGGCGAACACGGCAACCGGAGCAGCGAGGGTAGCGGCGATAACGACGGCTTGAACGAGCGATTTCATGATGACTACCTCCAGGATTTGTCTTGTTTGAGCCGCAAACACTTTTGTTTGCGGCAGTGAGGACAGTCTAGGAGGGTGGCGACCTAGGGCAAATACCTAAGCCGGACGAGCCGGAACCAAACAGGTAGTACGATGCGTAGCCATATAGCCAGCCGATGCCGAAGTGAACCATGAAGGCCGATCTGATTGAGCGTTACGCGGCGAATTTGCACGGCGTGCTGTCGTGCTTTGACCGAATCCTGATCACGGGCACGCTGCCTGGCGCGTGCTACGCAGCGGGCATGACGAGTTTTCTGAACGCCAACGGCATTCGCCTATTCGACTACGCCAGGTTCGCCGAACCGCTGCGCGAACGCATCCGTGTGCGCGCGCAAGAGGTCTGCGCTGCCGCCGGCATCGAGATTGAGCACGTCAACAAGAGCCACATCCGCAAGGAAGATCTGGTGGCACGCGTGCTGCAGGGGCGTGGCGATGCACCCGGGCTGGTGCACGTCATCTCGGCGATGGAGGCCTGCCCGAGCTACAAGCCGTGGCACGACAAGAGCAGCGGCAAGACCTACCTGCGCCCCGAGACGGGCAAGTGTCTGCACTACTACTTCTACTTCATCGATGACGAACTCGGGCTGTGCTACCTCAGGGTCCCGACCTGGGCACCGTTCGGCTTGCAGTTCTACTGCAATGGCCACGGCGCCGTGGCCCGTGCGCTCAAGCGCGAGGGCATCGGGTTCGTGCAGGCCGACAACGCCTTTTTGCGCATTGCCGATATGGACCGTGCACAGGCCATCGCCGACGCGCTGAGCCCCGATATGCTGCATGAGCGACTGGACCGCTACGCGCAGTGGCTGTGCCCGGTGCTCGACGTGTTCGGCCAGACCTACCACTGGAGCCTGCGGCAGGCCGAGTATTCCACTGACCTGATGTTCCGCAGCCAACAGACGCTGGTGCCGCTGTACGACGTGCTGTCGCGTCAGGCGGTGCTGGCCGCGCACGCCGGGAAAGTAGCCGGCTTCCTGGGCAAGAAGGTCACGCCGCAATTGGCGCAGGAGATCGGCTCGCGGCTGTCCACCCGCATCGAGGGACGCTGCATCAAGCACCATATGGGCGTTGCCAGCGTCAAGGTTTACGACAAGTTCTCCCATGTGTTGCGGATAGAAACCACCATCAACGACGTGAGCTTCTTCAAACACCACCGCAAGGTGGAACACAGGAATGGCCAAAGCACCTACGAACTCGCAGCGTTGAGGAAAACCATCTACAGCCTGTTCGACCTGCGCGAGATCATGCTGGGCTGCAACCAGCGCTACCTCGCGTTTTTGTCGAGTCTGGATGACCCCAGCGCAGGTGAGCGCGACCTTCAACGTTTGAGCCAGTCCCGCGTGGGCAGTAATGAGCGCAGGGTCAAAGGACTCAACTTCTTCAACGGCGGCGAGCAAGCACTGCTGCGTGCCTTGCAGCGCGGCGAGTTCAACGTGCATGGCCTGCGCCGTGCCGATCTGGCCAGGCATGTGGACATGAGCGCCCCGGTGCTGTCCCGACAGCTCTCGCGACTGCGCACACTCGGCTTGATCAAGAAGGTGGCCCATACCTACCGCTACTACCTCACGCGTCTGGGCCGCGCCGCCATCGCTGCTGCCTGTTCTCTCACCCGTTTCAACATCGTTCCAATTCTGGCCGCAGCACACTGAAGTCTTCTCACAAATCGCGAAGACTTAACTTTTTAGTTACTAATTTCCAAACTCTCTGTTCCGAAAAGTAAAACAATGGGGACAGGACGACGCGATGCCGTTGTGGCGCCGCTGGCTGATCGGCTGACGGTTGTCCGCCGCACCGGGACAGATAGCCCAAGCGGGCCGACGGCGTCGCGGCGGCAACACCCGCATCACGCGTGGTCGACGCGCGCGTCCCGTTCCGTGAACAGCACGACCGCCACGAAGCTCACGACGCACGCCGGCGCCACATACCAGGCGGCCGACATCGGATTGCCGGTCCATTTGACCAGCCCTGTGACGATGAACTGCGCGGTGCCGCCGAACAGGGCAACGTTCAGCGCATGGGAGATCGCGATACCGCTCGCGCGCACGCGCGCGGGAAGCGCTTCGAGCACGAGCAGCGTGACGGTGCCGGCACCGAGCGCGATCGCGGCGCTGACGAGCCCGACGCCAGCCAGAATGGGCAGCGGGCCCGTCGCGCGGGTGATCAGCAGAAACGCGGGATACACCAGCAGCGCGGTGCATCCCGAGCTGAACAGCACCAGCGGCTTGCGGCGCGGCAAGCGATCGACGAGACGGCCGGCCAGCGGCGGAATTATCACCAGCAGCAGCGCGGACGAGGTGGACGCGAGGAACCCGGTGAGCGCGGGCATGTGCATCACGCGAGTCACGTAGCTCGGCATGTAGTAGACGACCGCGTAGACGGGGATGGTTTGCCCCATCATCATCAGCATGGCCAGCAGAATCGTCTTGCCATGTTCGCGCCACAGCTCGGCGCGCGGCGCGCCGTTATTCATGCGGTTCGCGGCGTTCGGGATGGCCGAGGCGGAATCCGGACTGTCGAGCAGCCGGCGCCGAACATAGAGTCCGACCGGCGCGATCAGCAGACCCATCACGAACGGAATCCGCCAGCCCCACGACGCAAGCGCGTGCGGCGGCATCGTGCCGCTGAGCAGCAGGCCGAGCGATGCGCCGAGCAACGCCGCCGCGCCCTGGCTCGCGGGCTGCCAGCTGACCCGGAAGCCGCGGCTCGATGCGGACCCCGCCTCCGTGACGAAGGTCGCGGCCACGCCGATGTCGCCGCCGAGCGCGAAGCCTTGCAGCGAGCGGCCAGCGATGACGACCAGCGGCGCGGCGATGCCGATCGTGGCAAACGATGGAGACAGGCCCACCGCGGCAGTTCCCAGCGCCATCATCCAGGTGGTGCGCGTCATCGCGGCGCGGCGTCCGACGCGGTCCGCGTAGGCGCCGATCATCACCGCGCCCAGCGGGCGCATCAGGAAGCCGACGCCGAACGTGGCGACCGCCAGCAGTAACGACGTCATCGGGTTGGTCGCCGGGAAGAAATGATCGCCGATCATCACCGCGAAAAAGCCAAACACGGTGAAGTCGAACATTTCGAGCGCAGTGACGAGCGACGTGGCGACGATGATTCTGACGATGTCGCCGCGAGTTTGCTCGCTTGCGGCTGACTGGGTGTCGAGCGCGTGCGGGGTCATGCGGAGGCGGGTTCCTTTTGAGGGATTGTTACGGACGTTAGTCAAAGAGCGCCGACGCGGATCGGCACGGATCGACACGGCCATGACGGCCGGGCACGGCGATGTTCAGGTCGCGAATTGTCGCATGTCCTACCGGCGCAGGCGTTGCGCGGCGCCGATCGGCTGGCATTCTTCGCAGCAGGCACGTGAGCCACTGACGAGCCAGATGACTGCTAGTATTGGCCGATACCGCAAGCCGGTATCGATGCCAAGGGGGAGTCCGATGCGAAACACTGGCAAAGCTTTCCATGCGGCCGTCACGTTCGCGGCTTGCGCGGCGCTCACGTTGGTTACGTTAATCGCGATGGGTTTGGCCAGTCATCCGGCGAGCGCAGCCGCCGCGTCTGAGCCGTTCGTCTGGCCCGCGTCGCTTGCGCCGATGGGTGACGGCTATCCGAAGGCGGGCGACGCATGCCGCCGGCTCGGCGAGTGGGCTGCGACCGTCAACTATCTCGACCATATGGCGGTGCTGGTCGGTTGTCCGGGTGATAGCGACAGCGCCAGCGTGCGCGCGATACTTCGCGACCCGCACGCACGCGTGGTCGGCGCGGCAGACGGCGTCACGCTGATTTCGATTCCAACGGAGGGAAAGTGCGGAACAGGCGTGAGCGGGACGATGAATAGTACGCTGCCGGCCCACAACGGCAAGCACGCGAAGTCACCCGGCACGGCTTTCAGCGCGACCGGGACGCTGCCCTGTGCGCGCCGTGTGGGACAGCCGACGCATCTGTGCCGATTCGGTGTCGTGCGTGCCACAGCGACCACACCGCGATCGTCACCGTCTACTGGCCTCATGGCGGTGCTCGCACGATCTTCTTCGGCGCGGACGGCACCGTGACCGGCGTGGGGACAAGCGCCACGGATTGGCCGATGCCCGGCAGGGCGACCGTCAGAAAGAGGGCTGACGTTAATGTCATTGCCGATGCCATTCTCGTTGAACTGGTTGCGGGTTTCCGTCCATTGCGAACGGAAGAACTACGGTGACCGTTGGTGATCGTGCGAAGCCAGGCACATCGTTGTGAAAAGCGACAGGTATCTCGATATCGAAGTGTGAATTATAATCAGGAATGCGAATGCAACAGGCGTGGGCAATCATGGCGCGTAGCGCCGTCAGTGAAGTGCGGGCCCCGCGCTGATTCAGCAGTAGTGGCGCAGGTTGATCATCGTATAGGCAAGCGCCTTGAACGCGTAGTGAACGTCACTGATGCGCTCAAAGCGCAGCAGCAGACGGCGGAACTTGTCCTCCCAGGCGAAGACCCGCTCAATGGTCCTGAAGCGCTCCTCGAAGATGGCCGGATCATAGCGCTGCTT
Organism: Paraburkholderia sp. BL10I2N1; assembly: GCF_004361815.1. NCBI lineage: Bacteria > Pseudomonadati > Pseudomonadota > Betaproteobacteria > Burkholderiales > Burkholderiaceae > Paraburkholderia > Paraburkholderia sp. BL10I2N1. Next base: position 325,640 of record NZ_SNWA01000004.1, read on the forward strand.
GCGGCCCCGTTTCGGCGTTTTGCGTCCGCGCGGATTCTCGGGGATGTTCGGGGTCATGCCGCGATTGAAGATCGCCTTGCGGTTGGCCCTGCAGTCGTAGACGCCATCCAGGCTGACGATTGAACCGTGCTGGTCCGCGCCAATGGCGCGGGCCATGGCGGTGAGGCTGGGCAGCGCGTCGCGCAACAGCGGTGATTCGTTGTGGTTGCCGGGAGCGCTGATGAATGGAGCAATGACGTTGCAGTTGCGATCGCACAAGGCCACCACCTTGTCGCCCTTCATATGCTTGTGCCCGCTATATCCGAGATTGTCGCCGCCTTTCTTCGCCGCCGTCGTGGTGCCGTCGCCGTGGATGACCGAAAGGTCAAGCAGCTGGTCCTGGTGAAGTTGCTGCACCGAGCCAGAAAAGATGGCATCGATGCAACCATCGGCCTGCCAGCGACGAAACGTTCGGTAGATGCGCGTATAGTGGATTTCAGGGTGACCTTCTGCATTCCTGTCGATCGGCAGCATCTTCCATTGACAACCCATGTACAGTGCCTGCAGGATGTAGTTGAAGATCTTGTGCAAGGCCAGCGTGGGGGGAGGTCCGCGACGGCCCAGGCTCAGATGCGGCCAGACAAATTGCTCGAACTGCTCCAGGCGCAATCTTGTTGGAATCTCTTGCCAGCATCGGCTTCGGGTCATTCGCTGCGTCCAGAAATCTGAACTTTAGCCGATCTGGCTACTCCGACCTGAAATCCAGTCCTGGCGTGGCTTGCAGACAATCTCCACGGCACTCGAAAACCCGCAACCAGTTGGATGTTGACAAAACGGCTGACGCACATGGGCTCGACATTGCGCTCGCGTACGTCTGCGGACAAGGCGACCATCATCAACGAACTGGAGCGGCAAGTCTGGCCGCTCATCGAGAGCGGCAGAATCAAGCCGGTCGTCTATAAGACCTTTGCGCTTACCGATGCTCGCGGCGCGCATGAGCTGATCGATTCCGGCACGCACTTTGGAAAGATAGTCCTCACGACAGGTGCCGATCCCATTGGCTGAAGCCTCAATGACCGGCGAAGCGGAAGTGCCACGCCCTTTGCCGGTCTAGCGATGGACGCTATCAAGGAGTTAGCTCTAAAGGCCGCGACTGTTCCGCGCTGTTCGACCATCTGCCGAAGTCGCTTCGAAAGCGGACGGAGAAGAATCGTGCCTGCATGACTGAGACGGGTCGACTTCTGCCTGCCAGATCGGGCGTCATTTTGCCTCATCGGTACGTACCCTCGAGAGGCCGGGCCCGGCCAACTGGCGACGATCGCCTCTCGCTAACGTGCTTTATTTTCCGTTTTCTGAAGCACCCCCAATAACGGCCAATCAGCCGTTCTCGGGCTGGAATGATGTCTTCCCTGACCCCGGCATGACGGTGGCCGCCATCGACCGGCTGGTCCATCACTCGACGATCTTCGAATTGAACGTTGAAAGCTATCGGCGCCGCAACGCCAGCGACAAACAGAAGGAGCGACGCCGTCAATTACCCGCCGACAACGCAAACGGAGCGACACCCATGCCTAACTAACAGCGACAAACATTTCGACCGACCGGCCAAGATGTTTGTCGGCAAACCGGACTTTCTGCTTGACGCTGTCCACTGGAGGAATTCATCGGCTATCTCGAGAACAACCAGCGCTCTATCGTGAACTACGGGGACCGCTACCGTCATGGCGAGCCGATCACGTCGAGCTTCGTCGAATCGGCGGTCAACCAGGTGGTCAGCAAGCGCTTTGTGAAACGGCAGCAGATGGCGTGGCGACCAACTCATGTCAAGGCCTTCTGCAGGTGAGGACGGCCATCCTGAATGAGCAGTTGCGATCTTGCTTCGAGCGATGGTACCCGGCGCTCGCGGACAACCCAGTCGGTAGTCAAATTTCCATACCTTCGAACCCGAGACCGACACCCGCAGATACATGGAGTCGCGGTCACGGATCTTATAGGGCTTGTCTTGCGGTTTGGCGTTCAGCAGTAGCGGGTAGGTCAGCTTCATGGAGTCCTCCTCGACGGACAACTACCATGAATTTCACCCGCAATTTACCCGCAAAACTGGTGGAAGCAGGCGGATTCCTGTGGATGAAGCCGGACAGATTGCCATGCACTGGATGCGCAACCGGTGCGAACGCATAAAGCCTTAACCATTCGCTATATCCTTTAACCAGGAAGCCTCCCGAGCGTTCCATGTATTGCGCGCGGGACGTTTCATAGACTCTCCGGAGCGCAAACCACGGCACATGCGGCAAGTCATGATGAACCAGATGATAGTTGTTGTTCAGAAACACCAGCCGCCAGAACCGCGCCGCTTCATTAATGACAGTACGATGCTCACAGCTATGCGCGGCGCGATGTTCCTGAAACGAGCGAATCGATCCGAGCGACAGCGATCCATAGCCCACGGCGACAATAAACACCCACGCCGGAATCGAGCACACGTACTGCAACCACGCGGTCAGCGCGGCGAGCGCGGCGAAGTGCGCGAGCCAAATCGGCACGTCGCGCCAATCGCCGCGTCTGATTTTACGTAACGCATCGACACCAGTTGCAGCGATGGCGAATGCCGGTCCCAACAGCAAGCGGCCGGCAAACGTATTGCGCCACGTGAGCAGCCCGCGCATCGCCCAACCGGCGCGTTCCCATACACGGCTGTCGACGAGGTAGCTTTCCGGATCGCGCCCGGGTTGCGTCAAATGCGCATCGTCGTGATGTTGAAGATGTGAATCGCGATAGATGCGGTACGGAAACCACACCGCGAGCGGTGCAAAACCAAGCAGTGCGTTGAAGAGCGGCGAGCGCGTGGGGTGACCATGCAGCAACTCATGTTGCAGCGACATGTACCACGCGCCAAGCAAGGTGAGCAGCGCCGCGGTCAGGGGCAAACCGAGCACTCGCGCGTGAATTGCGACGCCGAACCATCCACCGTAGATCGTGACGGTCAGTACCCACGTCGGCCACTGTGTGCGCCATGTCCAACTCGTTGCCAGCCTGGCGATTGCTTTGCGCTGCGTGTCGTCGAGGTAAATCGTCATGAGCTGAATCGGTCGGATGGATGTTTAGACCGATCCTACGGACCAATGCAGGGCGCCAGAACCATTTTGTTCAGCAATGCATCTGCGAAATCGTGCAAAAGACGCATGCGAAGACACGCATGCTCGTTGGCCACCGCTTACCAAGCTGCTACGAAGCGTCGGCGACGTGGGGCTTTGTTCGGAAGGGTGCGAGTTTCCATACTACGGACGCAACTATCCATTTTTGAAGGAAACCGGCCTGCCAAACGAGTTCCACCGGTTAAGGATGTTCGCGATGATCACGCCCTCGCGTTCCTGCGACTCGATCTTCTGCGTGCGCAAGGTCGAGCCGATGCATCGCTTGATCCGGGAGATCTGCGCTTCGACCAACGAGCGCTGCCCATAACCATACTTCTTGTGGAACGCATAAATGCCTTTTTCCTGCAACTGGTTGCGGGTTTTCGAGTGCCGTGGAGATTGTCTGCAAGCCACGCCAGGACTGGATTTCAGGTCGGAGTAGCCAGATCGGCTAAAGTTCAGATTTCTGGACGCAGCGAATGACCCGAAGCCGATGCTGGCAAGAGATTCCAACAAGATTGCGCCTGGAGCAGTTCGAGCAATTTGTCTGGCCGCATCTGAGCCTGGGCCGTCGCGGACCTCCCCCCACGCTGGCCTTGCACAAGATCTTCAACTACATCCTGCAGGCACTGTACATGGGTTGTCAATGGAAGATGCTGCCGATCGACGGGAATGCAGAAGGTCACCCTGAAATCCACTATACGCGCATCTACCGAACGTTTCGTCGCTGGCAGGCCGATGGTTGCATCGATGCCATCTTTTCTGGCTCGGTGCAGCAACTTCACCAGGACCAACTGCTTGACCTTTCGGTCATCCACGGCGACGGCACCACGACGGCGGCGAAGAAAGGCGGCGACAATCTCGGATATAGCGGGCACAAGCATATGAATGGCGACAAGGTGGTGGCCTTGTGCGATCGCAACTGCAACGTCATTGCTCCATTCATCAGCGCTCCCGGCAACCACAACGAATCACCGCTGTTGCGCGACGCGCTGCCCAGCCTCACCGCCATGGCCCGCGCCATTGGCGCGGACCAGCACGGTTCAATCGTCAGCCTGGATGGCGTCTACGACTGCAGGGCCAACCGCAAGGCGATCTTCAATCGCGGCATGACCCCGAACATCCCCGAGAATCCGCGCGGACGCAAAACGCCGAAACGGGGCCGCAAGCAGCGCTATGATCCGGCCATCTTCGAGGAGCGCTTCAGGACCATTGAGCGGGTCTTCGCCTGGGAGGACAAGTTCCGCCGTCTGCTGCTGCGCTTTGAGCGCATCAGTGACGTTCACTACGCGTTCAAGGCGCTTGCCTATACGATGATCAACCTGCGCCACTACTGCTGAATCAGCGCGGGGCCCGCACTTCACTGACGGCGCTACGCGCCATGATTGCCCACGCCTGTTGCATTCGCATTCCTGATTATAATTCACACTTCGATATCGAGATACCTGTCGCTTTTCACAACGATGTGCCTGGCTTCGCACGATCACCAACGGTCACCGTAGTTCTTCCGTTCGCAATGGGCGGAAACCCGCAACCAGTTCTGTCAAAATTATGCGAGTAGGGTTTTGCCGGGGCGAGCTGATCTGTGGAACTGTTTGGGGTTCGTCGGGCCCCATCCTGATGTCGACGATGCTCCGGCGTTCTTGAAAACGCAAGCACAGGTGAGTCCGACACCCGGCCACCCATCTCACGACAATGACTGACATGTCGCCGGCTCTGATGTGATGGACGACTCCCGCCCTTCGGGGCACCTTTTTACGTGACCTCCAAGGAGGTGAAATTTCGGGGGAAGCTCAACCCAGTCGTACGCGGCCAGCTTTACCGTCCGCATCGTTGAGCGCAACTTTCTTGATGTCACTTCCGACCCAACGCTCTTCAGAAGACTTCAGATGCGATCGCATCGCCGCTTCTGCAGCAATGGGGTCTCCCGCTTGCAGCGCATGCAGGACTTTTTCGTGCTCTTCAACGGCAGCCATCCATGTGGCTGTATTTTCGGCGAGTTCGCTAATCCTCGCCCCGATCGGATCGCGCCGCGCGTCAAACAGATCGGCCACATACCGGCTCAACACCGTATTGCCGGCCGCTTCCGCAATGATCAGGTGGAACTGCCGGTCCGGTTCCAGAGGAGATTTGTTGGCAGAGGCGAGGCGATGCATCGCATCCACGCTGCGCCGCAACCGGTCCAGAGAGGCGGCCGTAAGCCGCGTGCTGGCGAGCACGACGAGGCTGCCTTCGATCACGGCCCGCGCCTGCATGATTTCCGTCGGACTTTCGCCTAATACAGCCAGTGAGCCTTCACTTTCGTTTGCAGTTTCGAGCACATAGACGCCCGAACCCATGCGGGTCTCGACGTTGCCGCCGATTTCCAGTGCGATCAACGCCTCGCGCAGTGACGGGCGCGAAACACCCAGTTGCTGCGACAACTCGCGCTCCGGCGGCAGTCTAGACCCCGGAGGGAAATCGCCTCCGTGGATGAGGCCGCGAATCTGGTCGGCGACCAATTGGTAAAGCCGCTTTGGCTCGGTTTGTTTCATCTTGCTGGCAGAAGGAAAAGTGGCCCGGTCGCCTGTCGCCCGACGATCAAGTCTATCACGCAAGCTCCAGCAAGTTTTCCGCGTATTCGATAGGAAGGATGCGGGTTTGTGCCGGGTAAGGCCAATCTAGACATTACGAAAATTGGCTTGACCAAATGTGGTTTTTATTCTCTAATCTGCCTCATATTGGCCTGACCAGCACCAGCGCCGCATTCAAGGAAGGAGACACGCGTGACAGATTTGAGCGCTGAACTGGCCCCCCGCGCGGTGGACGGCTCCGCTTCGAAGGAACCCCCGGAGCTATTGAAACTCAGCGGGCTGGGCAAGCGCTTTCCCGGTGTCGTTGCACTGGAGGACGTGCACTTCGAACTGCGCCGCGGCGAAGTCCATGCGATTTGCGGCGAAAACGGCGCCGGCAAGTCGACGCTGATGAAAATCGTCAGCGGTCAATACCAGCCGGATGCAGGCACGATCGTTTTTCGCGGCATGGAAAGGCGGTTCGCGTCGTCACTCGAGGCACAGGAAGCAGGCATTGCGATCATTCACCAGGAACTGAATCTGGTGCCGCACCTTTCGGTTGCGGAAAACATCTACCTCGCACGCGAGCCCAAACGCGGGCCGTTCATCGACCGGGCACAACTGAATGGGAACGCCCAGCGCGCGCTCGCCCGCATCGGATTGTCGTTGCCGCCCACCAGGCAGGTGGGGACGCTTTCGATCGCCCAGCAACAGATGGTCGAAATCGCCAAGGCTCTCTCGCTCGACGCCCAGGTGCTGATCATGGACGAACCCACTTCGTCGCTCACGGAATCCGAAACCATGCACCTGTTCCGGATCATCAAGGAGTTGCGCGAGAGCGGGGTCGGCATCGTCTACATCTCTCATCGTCTCGATGAAATGAAGCAGATCGTCGACCGCGTGACGGTGCTGCGCGACGGACACCACATTTCAACGGACGATTTCGCGACGACCAGCATGGACGAGATCGTTGCGCGGATGGTCGGCCGGGCGCTGAATGATGCGTACCCGCCGCGCCGCTCGGTTCCGACGCAGGACGTGCTGCTGCGTGTCGACAATCTGTCGCGCGCACCGGCATTCGGGCCGGTTTCGTTCGAACTGAGGCGAGGCGAGATTCTCGGCTTCGCCGGTTTGATGGGCGCAGGCCGGACCGAAGTGGCACGGGCGATTTTTGGTGCCGACCAACCGGACGGCGGCGAGATTCATATCGGGAGCGAGCGCGTCTCGATCCGCTCGCCTATCGATGCGATTCGCCACGGTATCGCGTATCTGTCGGAAGACCGCAAGAGCGACGGCCTCGCGCTGAAGATGCCGGTCGCGACCAACATCACGCTGGCCAATATCGAAGCGGTGTCGGGGCGCGCGGGCTTCATCCGCTTTGCCGAAGAAACGGCCATCGCACGGCGTTACGTCGAAACGCTCGGGATCCGCACGCCGACGGTTCATCAACTCACGCGCAACCTGTCCGGCGGCAATCAGCAGAAGGTTGTCATCGGCAAATGGCTGTTTCGCGATTCGAAGATTCTGTTTTTCGACGAGCCCACGCGCGGCATCGATGTCGGCGCGAAATACGCGATCTATACGCTGATGGATCAGCTCGCCGCGCAGGGCATCGGCGTCGTGCTGATCAGTTCGGAATTGCCTGAAATTCTCGGCATGTCCGATCGCGTCGCGGTATTCCACGAAGGCCGGATCGCCACGATCCTGGAGACGCGCCACACCAATCAGGAAGAAATCATGCACTTCGCATCGGGACGAAATCATGCTTGAAATAACATCCGAACAGACCACTACTGTCGACACCAGCGCGAAGCTCCGGCGTCGCGACCTGATTCAGAAATTTGCCGCGCTCGGCAGTCTGATCATGCTGGTGGTCGTCTTTTCATTGACCAGTTCCGCTTTCTTCTCGGTCGACAATGGCATGACAGTGGCCTTGCAGGTGACGTCGATTGCCTATCTCGGCGTCGCGGCAACCTGCGTGATCATTACTGGCGGAATCGACCTGTCCGTGGGTTCCGTACTCGCGCTGTCTGGTGTGGTCGCCGCGTTGCTCGTCAAGGCTGGCGTGCCGATTCCTCTCGGCATGCTCGGCGGCGTCGTGGTGGGCGGCCTATGTGGATTCGTTAATGGCCTGTGCGTCACGCGTATGGGTCTGCCGCCTTTTATCGCCACGCTCGGCATGATGCTGGTCGCGCGTGGTCTCGCGCTTCAGATCACTGGCGCGCGCCCGGTTTCGGGACTTGGCGACGCGTTCGGCGAACTCGGAAATGGCGCGTTGTTCCGCATCTCGCACATCGGGGCTGACGGGTTCCCCGATACGGTATTTCCGGGGATTCCATATCCCGTGATCATCATGGTCGTGCTGGCGGTGGCCGTGTCGATCATGCTGACGCGTACCTCGCTTGGCCGCCACATCTACGCAGTCGGATCGAACGCCGAAGCCGCGCGGCTCTCCGGCGTCAACGTCCGCCGCGTCACTTTGATTACCTATGTGCTGTCCGGCGTGCTCGCCGGTCTGACGGGCTGCGTGCTGATGTCGCGCCTCGTCACGGCGCAACCGAACGAAGGCGTCATGTACGAACTCGATGCGATCGCCAGTGCCGTGATTGGCGGCACCTCGCTGATGGGCGGTGTCGGCACGATCTCCGGTACGGCTATCGGTGCATTCGTCATTGGCGTACTGCGCAACGGCCTGAATATGAACGGCGTATCTAGTTTTATCCAGCAGATCATCATCGGACTGGTCATTCTCGGCACGGTCTGGATCGACCAGATCAGAAACCGTCGATAAAGCACATCGAATGATGCTATTCGAGAAGTCCAACAAAGCAGTGCAATCACCAACCCAAGGAGTGAGACATGAGAAAGACGTATCTGGCATTGGCCGCCGCACTTTTGACCGCTGTGACGGTGCATGCGAATGCGGCGAGCGGAGAGATCGCCGTGATTGTCAAGACGGCCAACTCGAATTTTTGGCAGAACGTGCAAAAGGGTGCAACGGAGGGCATGAAAGGGCTGAACGGCTACACGATGACGTTTCAGGGACCGGCGACCGAGTCCGCCGTGGCCGACGAGGTCAATATGGTCGAGAACGCGGTGAACCGGCATGTCGCGGCGATCGTGCTCGCGCCGTCCGATCCCGACGCACTGGTCCCGGCTATGAAGAAGGCCTGGGAGGCAAAAATTCCGGTTGTCCTGATCGATTCGCTCGTGTCCGATTCCGGCAAGCAGTATTACCAGTCGTTTCTCTCGACCGATAACGCCAAGGCCGGTGAGTTGTGCGCGAAAGCGATGATCGACCGTGTCGGACAGACGGGGAAAGTCGCTGTGATGTCGTACGTCGCCGGCGCGGGTTCCGAGATTGGCCGCGTGGGTGGGTTCAGGAAGTATCTCGCGCAGCACTCGAAGCTGCAGATTGTCGGACCGTTCTACTCGCAGTCGCAGATGGCGACCGCGCTCAATCAGACGACCGACGTGCTGTCGGCCAATCCGGATCTGAAGGGCATCTTCGGTGCGAATGAACCGACTGCTGTGGGGATGGGGCGCGCGTTGGCGCAGTCCGGGAAAGCGGGCAAGGTCGTCGCGATCGGCTTTGACGGCAACCAGGACCTCCAGGGCTTCGTCAAGGACGGAACCATCCAGGCCATCGCTGTTCAGGGCTCGTATCAGATGGGCTACAAGGGCGTCAAAACGGCGGTGGATGTCATCGACCACAAACCGGTCGCAAAGCAACTGGATACCGGTGTCGTGATGGTCGAGAAGGACAACATCGATCAGCCCGTCGCGAAGAACGTGTTGTATTGAAGGGCGGCGCGGACGACGCAGAGGGCGTAGTCCGCCCTTAAGGGCCGTGCCGTTCGGGACGCGCTGTAAGGCGTTGAACATCGAGCAACGAGTCGGTGGAGGCGGAATTTCTGATGAAAGCAGGTGATCTTCGTGATCTGTCGCGCGGCGACGTGCAACTGAGCGCACTCGGCATGGGTTGTTCGCAACTTGGCGGCCTGTATCGCACGATGCCGCCGCAACAGGCGCGCGCACTGATGGACGAAGCATGGTCGCTTGGTCTGCGCTACTTCGACACTGCGCCGTTCTACGGGTACACGCTTTCGGAGCGCCGCGTGGGCGACGCGTTGTCAGCGCGGCCACGCAACGAGTTCGTGCTGAGTACGAAAGTGGGCAGGCTTCTTCGGCCGGACCCGACTGTTCAATGCGGCGACGACGGGTGGGCCGAGCCGCTTCCTTTCCGGCCGCATTACGACTACAGCTTCGATGGCGTCATGCGGTCTTTCGAAGACAGCCAGCAGCGTCTCGGCTTTCCGCAGATCGATCTGCTGTATGTGCATGACGTCGGTCGGATGACGCATGGGGATGCAAACGTCGAATTCTGGAAACAGCTGACCGAGGGAGGGGGCTTTCTCGCACTCGACACGCTGCGTAGTGCAGGGCTGGTCAAAGCCATCGGCCTTGGCGTGAATGAATGGCAGGTGGTGCATGACGCCATGCAGGAGATACAGCTCGATGTGACGTTACTCGCGGGCCGTTATACGCTCCTCGAGCAGGATTGTCTCTCTCCGTTTCTCGACGATTGCGTGCGGCACGGAAATTCGATCGTGGTCGGCGGCGTGTTCAATTCCGGCGTGCTGGCAGGTAATGGCAAGTTCAATTACGGGGACGCCCCCGCCGGTGTCGTGTCGCGCGTCCATCGGCTGGCTGATGTTTGCCGCGAATTCGAGGTTCCGTTACCCGCTGCGGCACTGCAGTTTCCGCTTGCGCATCCCGCGGTTGTGTCGTGCGTGGTGGGCGCGCGCAGTGTCGAACAACTCCGGCAGAACGTCGCGTGGTTTGAGCAGGCGCTGCCGGCCGGATTGTGGCAAGAACTGAAGTCGAATGGTCTGATTGCAGACACCGCACCTGTGGCCGAGGGGGTCCAGTGAGCCTGCGTATCGACGCACATCACCATTTCTGGCAATCATGCGGCCAAGCCACTGATCGCTATCGGCCAACTGGAGCCGTGGCGAACCGACATGGCAGATCTGGCCAGACTCGAAAATGTACATTGCAAGCTGTCCGGCTTATGGACGGAAGCGCCGCCAGATATTGGCGTTGCTGCTTTCGAGCCCTATGTGGAGACGCTATTTTCGCTGTTCGGCCCGCGCCGTCTTCTGTGGGGAAGTGACTGGCCTGTCCAGCGGCTCGCGACACATTTGGGCGACTACGCTGGTTGGCTTGCCGCCTGTGAAGACTACTGTGACCGGTATGCGGGCGATGAGGACAAAGACGCTGTATTCGGCGGCAATGCTTATCGCTTCTACCGGCTCGAAGAATAGGGAGAGTGTGATGCAACAAATGGGAATGGTCATCGGTATCGATCCGCAGCACATCGACGAATACAAACGCCTGCATGCGCAGGTGTGGCCGACGGTGCTCGATCGCCTGAAACGCTCGAATGTCACCCGCTACTCGATTTTCCTGCGGGAGCCCGAGAACCTGTTGTTCGGTTACTGGGAATACGTTGGGACAGACTATGAAAGCGATATGGCCGAGATCGCGGGCGACCCGGAAACACAACGTTGGTGGAGCTTGTGCAGTCCGTGCCAGAAGCCGTTGCCGAGCCGTGCGTCGTCGGAACACTGGGCACGGATGGAACAGGTCTTTTACCTCGAATAGTGTTGTCCCGACATCGCACTCGTTGACCTCGCCGCCAAGAGACGAATTAATCGAACTCGCATCGAAACCGCACCATGGCTTCGCGGGTTCCGCACCTGAAAAAGGAAACCTCATGCTCACTGTTATTTGTGAAACTCCTGGCGTACTACGCGCTGAGACGCGCGCAAGGCCATTGCGCGACCGCGGCGAAGTGTTGCTACGAGTGCGACGCGTCGGCGTATGCGGCACTGACCTGCACATTTTTACCGGCAATCAACCATTTCTCGCCTACCCTCGCGTGATGGGACACGAACTGTCGGGGACGGTCGAAGAAGCCGATGCGGATTCCGGCCTGACCGTCGGCGACCCGGTCTACGTGATGCCCTATCTGTCATGCGGTCAGTGCATTGCCTGCAGGAACGGAAAAACGAATTGCTGCGTGAATATTCAGGTATTGGGCGTGCATCGGGATGGCGCATTGACGGAGTATCTAAGTTTGCCCCGTCAGTTCGTTCACAAGGCTGAAGGAATCACACTCGATCAGGCGGCAATGATCGAGTTTCTCGCCATTGGCGCGCACGCGGTTCGGCGCGCAGACGTTCAGACTGGACAGCGCGTGCTGGTAGTCGGTGCGGGTCCGATCGGTATGGCCGCAATGATCTTCTCACGCCTGCGCGGGGCCACGGTGACGGCACTCGATACACGGCTCGATCGTCTGAATTTCTGCGCCGGGCAAATCGAAGTGGCGGCTACCGTGCAGATCGGTGATGCCGACGTCGACGAGCTGACGAGACTCACCGACGGTGAATTCTTCGATGTGGTCTTCGATGCGACGGGCAATCCCTCTGCCATGGAGCGTGGCTTCGAGTTTATTGCGCACGGCGGAAAATACGTGCTGATCTCCGTGGTGCGAGACAAGATCACTTTCTCTGATCCGGAGTTCCACAAGCGCGAAGCCACCCTGATTGGAAGCCGCAATGCGACTGCGGAGGATTTCGAAACGGTGCTCAGGGCCATGCGCGCCGGCCAGGTGCCCGATGCGGCACTCAACACGCACCGGATGAAACTTGCCGATGTCCCTGCGGAATTTTCGAAACTGCTCGAGCCGTCCGCGGGCGTAGTGAAAGCCATCGTCGAATGCTGACTCTGACGCATATCGGATATTTGCCATGAGCCAGCCAATTCTCCAGTTCGGCACTAGCCGCTTTCTTCAGGCGCATGTCGACCTGTTTGTTTCGGAAGCCATGACACGGGGCGCCGCGCTCGGTGGCATCACGGTCGTGCAGACCACCAGCAGCGAGTCCAGTCAGAAGCGAATTGCGGCGCTGGCAGAGGGCGGGCCATATCCGGTACGGATTCGAGGTATGCGCCGCGGAGTGCCGGTGGACGAGATGCTGAGCGGCAACGCGGTGCGCGCAGCATGGCACGCCGAGACTCATTGGGCACAGGTGCGGGACGCCGTAGCAGAACACGTCGAAGTGATTGTTTCCAATACGGGGGACAGGGGATTCTGTCTTGATGACCGGGATACCGCGGCGCTCGTGACTCACCCGGAGTGCGTGCCACATAGCTTTCCGGCCAAGCTGCTGACGTTGCTGCATGCCCGTTGGGAACGAAACCCTGATGCGCCGCTCTCCCTTTTTCCATGCGAACTCGTTGTCAAGAACGGCGATACGCTGCGCGAACTTGTTGTGACTCTCGCGGCAAAGTGGCGGTTGCCGGAGCCGTTCACTACCTACCTTCGAACGCATTGCATATGGGCCAATTCGCTCGTCGACCGCATTGTTTCGCAGGCGATTGAACCGGTAGGCGCAGTTGCCGAACCGTATGCGCTTTGGGCGATCGAGCAGCAATCGGGACTGGTTCTACCCTGCACACACGAGAACATCGTTTTGACTGACGACCTGCAGCGCTTCGAGCGTCTGAAGCTGTTCCTGCTCAATCTCGGTCATAGCTATCTGGCGGAGCGCTGGCTGGAGGACCGCAGGCCGGTTGACGAGACCGTATGTCAGGCAATGAACGACCCGATCCTGCGCGCCGGCCTGGAAACTGTCTGGGCAGAAGACGTGCTCTCGACATTTGCGGCGCTGGGCCACCGCGAGCAGGCTCTGACCTATCTCGTCGAGCTACGTGATCGCCTGCTCAATCCGTTCCTTGAGCACCGGATAGCGGACATCGCGCAGAATCACACAGAAAAATTGCAGCGGCGTTTTCTGCCACTGGTGCAACTTGCCGACAAACTCGGCGTGAAGCCTGGGCCGCTGCGAATACGCGCGATGCTGGAGCGCGTCGCATCGGTTTAGGAACTGCCTCGGGAAAGTCATGAACATGGAATCGGACTCTTTTATTCTCCTGCGCGAACAGGACAATGTCGCGGTCGCACGTCACGCTGTGCCGGCCGGGGTCGAGGTGAATCTCGGAGCGGCGACGTTGCGCACGCGTGCGTCGATCCCGTCTGGCCACAAAGTGGCTGTACGCCTCATTGAAAAGGGCGTTGCCGTTCTGAAGTACGGGCAGGTCATCGGTGTCGCGATGCGCGATATTGAGGCAGGGGAGCATGTTCATACCCATAACGTCGGGATGAGCGCGGTCGGTCACGAACCCACCAGCGGTAGCGCTTTCGAAGCGACTGAAGTGAACGGCTCGCCGGCAACGTTTCGGGGATATGTGCGAGCCAATGGAGACGTTGGTACACGAAACTTTATCGGCGTGATCGCGAGCGTAAATTGCTCGGCAACCGTATGCCGGCATATCGGCGAGGCCTTTAAGGACAATGCGCTCAAGGCGTTTCCATCAGTCGACGGAGTCGTGGCTATCACACATGGCAGCGGCTGCGGCATGGCCGGGTCAGGCGAGGGTATCGAATTGCTGCGCCGTACCTTGCGCGGGTACGCGAACAATCCCAACTTCGCAGGCGTGTTGCTGGTCGGCCTCGGCTGCGAAGTGAATCAGATCGCGCCGTTGGTCGATACCTTGGCGGGCAGAGAAGACGGGTTGATCGCCACGCTGACGATTCAGGAAGAGGGCGGAACGCGTGAAACCATTCAAAGGGGCATCGAGATCGTCGGCAACATGCTGACGCTCGCCGATCGCGCGATCCGCAGTACCGTGTCGGCCGCGCACCTGAAAGTCGGGCTGCAGTGCGGCGGTTCGGACGGGTACTCGGGGATCAGCGCCAATCCCGCACTGGGTTGCGCCGTTGATCTTCTGGTGCGCAATGGAGGAACGGCCATACTGTCCGAAACGCCGGAGATATATGGTGCGGAGCACCTGCTGACGTCGCGTGCGGCCTCGCCACGGGTGGCGGACAAGCTATTGGGAAAGCTGCGCTGGTGGGAAGCGTATACGCGCACCCATCACGGTGACATGAACAACAATCCCTCGCCGGGCAATAAGGCCGGAGGGATTACGACCATTCTGGAAAAATCACTGGGTGCGGTCGCCAAGGGCGGCAGTACGGGTTTGATGGAGGTGTATGAATACGCCGAAGCCGTCACGCAGCACGGACTGGTTTTCATGGACACCCCTGGCTATGACCCGGTATCGGCGACGGGGCAGGTCGCTGGCGGGGCGAACCTGATCTGTTTCACCACGGGCCGTGGGTCAGTGTACGGGTGCAAACCGACGCCCTCGCTGAAGCTCGCCACGAACACCCGGATGTTCGAGCAGATGAGTATGGATATGGATTTCAACTGTGGAGCGATCGTTGATGGAACGTTTGGCATTGCTCAGGCTGGAGCCCAGATATTCCAGTTGATGCTGGACACGGCGTCAGGAAGAAAAACCTGTAGCGAGCAGCATGGCATGGGAGACAGCGAGTTTGTTCCGTGGCAACTCGGCGCTGTCATGTGAAAGCAGGCGAGTCCCCCGAGATGCGAAGGCCATTTTACGGTTCGAGAATCGATACCGTTTTTAGACGGAGGTGCCACATGCCCATGACCCAATCGTCCGACAGCCCGGACGTCACAGAGGCTGACTACACCTTGCTGGTGGATGCGTTGTCGTCGCTTTTGAGAGAACGGTCTTCTGCGCTGCAAATTGCTACTGAAGTCGCGAAAAAAAGAGGGCTTGCGGCGCCGAACGTGTGGGACTTCGGACTCCCCGACATCCTGCGGCTGCGTCGCGTGTGGGAAGTGGCCAGTCGGACTTCCACCTGATTTCACGATTTGGCTCCCGGCGTCAGGATAGCTATCGTGCCTTGCAGCGGAGGAACAGCGACGATGTGCACTGTATCCAATTCGGGGATTGCAGTCCAGATACGGCGTCGTCGCGCAGTGACCTATCTGTCACCCGATCTCAGTGCGTTGATCTGTTTACGCGATCAATGCGTTTTCGGGGTCAACGTCTTTCTCGTGCGAAAACTGGCGGTTAGGTCCTAAAAATCGATGTTGGTCGAAGACTTACAGAATCGGGCGTTACGCGAAACCCGCAGAGCCTCGGAGCGTTGCCGCAGGCGGCTGTGCGGGGGCACCGCTACATACCCCCACGACAAGGACGATAACCCCCGATTACGCGTTCGCAGTCGCGCAGCAGTCGGCCGCATCGCGGCATGTCCAACTCTTCTTCGCACCAGCGGTGCCGTGCCGTGTATTCGACTATCGCGTCTCGTCGAGTGATCGTTCGGGTCAACCCTTGATCCCGACTCCGGTAGGCCCTCGCGCGCTATCACCGAGTGTTGTCCTCGATGGGCGCTTTCACCCGCATCATGCAAAATAGCGACATCGAAAATGCGGAGAATGTCCTGTGGGTGTCAACTTCGACCTGAACGATCTGCAGGCGTTTCGAGCCGTCGTGGAGTTGGGAAGCTTCCGCAAAGCAGCGGAGTCGGTCAATATTTCCCAGCCAGCGCTGAGCCGGCGCATCGAGAAGCTCGAAGCGGCGCTCGGCGTGCGGCTCTTCGAGCGGACCACCCGCAGCGTGACGCTCACCACCATAGGTCGCGTGTTCGCCCCAAGCGCGGAACAACTTCTCGACGATCTCGATGTCGCATTGCTCGGTATTCGCGACGTCTCCAGCAGCCGCCTCGGTCATGTGACCATCGCATGCGTGCCGTCGGTCGCCTACTATTTCCTGCCGAGCGTCGTTGCCGCCTATCACAGCCGCTATCCGCGTATCCGGGTCAAGCTGCTGGACTCGAGCGCCAACGAAGTGCTCGGCTCGGTCATCAGCGGTGAAGCCGATTTCGGCGTCAGCTTCATGGGCAGCCAGGAAACCGAGGTCGAGTTCAAGGTTCTGCTGCAGGAACGGTTCGTCGCCGCGTGCCGTCGCGATCATCCCCTTGCCCGGAAAAAGCAGGTGACCTGGAACGAGCTTTATGAACACGAATATGTATCCGTGGACAAGACTTCCGGCAACCGCCTGCTGCTCGATCAGGCGTTGACCAACGTGGCGCCGGCAGTGCCGAGCGTCTGCGAGACTCGCCATGTCACCACCATGCTCGGCCTGATCGAAGCGGGACTCGGTGTGGCAGCGGTGCCTTCAATGGCAATGCCCATACGCGATCATCCGGTTTTGACCGGCGTGCCGCTCGTCGATCCGGTCGTGACGAGGCGAGTCGGTATTGTCAGACGCCGGGGGCGTCCGCTCGCGCCGGCCGCGCAGCAGTTCTATCAGACGATTCTCGACACGAAGCGCAGCGGCATGGCCCGCGCGGTGAAGAAGACCTCGAAATGACACTGCCAAGGCCATTCCGGCTGCTTTACGTCCAGGTCCTGCTTGGAATGGGGATCGGCATGACCGTCGGCCACTTCTGGCCACAGGTCGGTGCGTCGCTGAAACCGCTCAGCGATGCGTTCGTCGCGCTGGTTCGCATGATGATCGCGCCAATCGTCTTCTGCACGATCGTCATGGGTATCACGTCGCTTGCGAGCGGCTCGAAAATCGGCCGGACCATCGTGAAGGCGCTCGCGTTGTTCTACGTTCTCACTATCGTTGCGCTAGTTCTGGGCCTCGCGACCGCGTTCGCGCTGCATCCGGGTGCGGGACTGCACATCGACGCGCATCATCTGGACACGGCCATTCTGGCGCAGTATTCGACGCGCACGCAGTCGCACGGGCTCGTCGAGTTCGCACTGCATCTGATTCCGGAGACGCTCGTCGGCGCCTTCGAGAAAGGCGAGGTTCTGCCGGTCCTGCTGCTTGCCATTCTGTTCGGCTTCGCATTGAACGCCGGCGGAAGCGCCGGCCGGCGAGGGCAGGAATTCATCGATAGCGTCGCACACGTGCTGTTCCGCATCCTCGCGCTGATCATGCGGCTTGCCCCCGTCGGGGCATTCGGCGCGATGGCGTTCACGGTGGGCCGTTTCGGCATCCATTCGATTGGCTCGCTCGGCATGCTGATGTTGTCGTTCTATGCGGCGTGCCTGCTGTTCGTCGTCTGCGTGCTCGGTCCCCTCACAAGCCTGCATCGCTTCTCCCTCTGGCGTTTGCTGCGCTACATTCGCGAGGAACTCGTCATCGTGCTCGCGACGTCGTCGACCGAACCGGTGCTGCCGCGCCTCATCGTCAAGCTCGAAGCGCTTGGCTGCGACAAGGGCATCGTGGGTCTCGTGCTGCCCGCCGGCTATTCCTTCAATCTCGACGGCACGGCGATCTACCTGACGCTCACCTCGATGTTCATCGCGCAAGCGTGCGATGTACACCTCTCGGGCGGCCAGATTGCGACGATGCTCCTGGTCATGCTGATCACGTCGAAGGGCGCGGCGGGCGTATCGGGCAGCGGACTGGTTGCGCTCGTCGCGACGCTCGCTGTCATTCCCGATCTGCCGGTTGCAGGCGTCGCGTTACTGGTGGGCATCGATCGCTTTATGTCCGAGGCGCGTGCCCTGACGAGCGTGATCAGCAACGCCTGCGCGGTGATCTTCGTCTCGATGTGGGAGCGCCGCCTGCGACCGAACGCGTCTGAAGGATGCATTGAGCCTGGCGCATGAGCCCGAAGAAGCCTTCGATCAGCCCGCCGACCTGCCGGGCTGAGTCGTTGCCGTCGTCTCAATGCGTGGCGACGGAATCGAGCCCGGTCGATGTCACCTCCGGCTGCACGGCGGGCGACGCGAGATAGTCGAGCAGCGCTTTCGCCTCCTTCGGATGCTGCGCGCCGACCGGTATGCCGGCCGCAAAGCGGGTGACGGACTGCATCGACTCCGGAATCTTGCCGACGTAAGCCGCGCCCTTCACCGGGAGCAACTCGCTCACCTGCTGAAATCCCACTTCGTAGTCGCCGGTTGCAACCACCGACGCTACCGGGATCTTCGGGATCATCTTCGCCTTGGTCTTCACCTGTTCCTCGATGCCGAGACGCTTGAACAACTCGCGCTCGATATAGACGCCGCTCGCGCTATCCGAGTAAGCGATCGACCGGGCATGCAGCAAGGTTTGCTTGAGCGCCGCCTCAGACCCGATGTCGGGCTTCGGCGCGCCATCGCGCACGACCATGCCGATGCGTGAATCCGCGAGCTCGACGCGCGAATCGGGGATCACCTTGCCTTGTTTGATGAGGTCATCGAGCGCATAGCCGACCATGATCACCACATCGGCAGGCTCGCCGCGCTGGAGCCGGTTCGGAATGGCCTCCGGCGACTTGCCCATCGAGGGGCCGAGCGCGGTATCAAGCGTATTACCTGTTGACGCCGCAAACTTCGGGCCGAGCAGTTTGTAGGCGGCGGTGAAGCCGCCAGAGCTCATCACGTGCAGATCGGCGGCCTGCACGTTCGCCGCCGCCACGGCGCAGCCGAGCAGCGCAGCGCCGCAGAATTTCAGAAGGAAGGAGTTCATGTTCGAAAGAATGTCTGTCTGAAGTGCGAGAAGGGCGGCAATACTTCAGGATGCCGCACGCAGCGGAACGGAACGACGCCGATAAAGTGCGAGCGTGGCACCGAGCCCGCATACCGCGGCGAAGCTCATCCAATAGCCTGGCGCGGCCTTGTCGCCCGTCATGTGAATGAGCGCGGTCGAGATAACGGGCGTGAAACCACCGAAGACCGCCGTCGCGAGGCTGTAGGCCAAAGAGAATCCAGCGACACGCACTTCGACCGGCATCACTTCGGTGAGCGCGACGACCATCGCGCCGTTATACATGCCGTACATGAACGAGAGCCAGAGCAGCACAAGCAGCATGTTGACGAAGCTCGGCGCATGAGCCAGCAGTGATAGCGCGGGGTAGGCGGTCGCAATCGCCAGGATCGTCATTCCGAGAAGGAGCGGACGGCGTCCGATCCGGTCCGACAGCGCGCCGCCGATCGGCAGCCAGATGAAGTTCGAGATGCCCACGCACAGCGTGACCAGCAGACTATCGGCGGTGCTCAGATGCAGGACCGTCTTGCCAAAGGTCGGCGCATACACCGTGATCAGATAGAAGCTCGTGGTGGTCATGGCGACCAGCAGCACGCCCGCGCTTACGACGGTCCAGTTCTGCACGAGCGTCGTAAACACTTCCTTCATGCTCGGGCGATGCTGGCGCTGTTTGAATTCCTGCGTTTCCTCGAGATTGCGCCGCAATATGAAGATAAAAGGCACGATCATGCAGCCGACGAAGAACGGCACGCGCCATCCCCACGCGGCGATCGCCGCCGTGTCCAGCCACTGATTGAGCGCGAAGCCGAGCGCGGCAGCGATGACGATCGCCACTTGCTGGCTCCCCGACTGCCAGCTCGTGAAGAAACCCTTGTGACCCGGCGTCGCCATCTCTGCGAGATAAACCGATACCCCGCCCAGTTCCGCACCCGCGGAGAAGCCCTGCAGCAGACGGCCAATGAGAACCAGGGCGGGGGCGAATAGTCCGATCGTCGCATAGCCGGGCACGAACGCGATCAGGATGGTGCCGCTCGCCATGATCGACAGCGTGACAATCAGGCCCTTGCGGCGACCGACATCGTCGATATATGCGCCGAGGATGATCGCGCCGAGCGGCCGCATCAGGAAGCCCGCGCCGAACACTGCGAACGTCATCATTAGCGAAGCGAACTCGCTCCCCGCCGGGAAAAAGACCGCGGCAATCTGCGTGGCATAGAAGCCGAACAGGAAGAAGTCAAACTGCTCCAGGAAATTGCCTGCCGTCACGCGTAGCACGGCGGAAGCCTTCGATTGCCCGGGGGCCAGCGGGGATGAGGAGGGATGCATCGAGGTGTCTCCAGAATTTTGAACTTGCGGTGTTCGGGCGATTTGTTGTTTGTCGAATATTCGCCCGAACCGCACGAAACGATAAGTGCTATTTTCGGAACGATTGATGTTCGTTGGTTATCAATGTCGGCGAATCGCTCAAGCTACGAAGCGACACTGGGATGCGGGCGTTCGGGTGTCCATGTTGCGCCCCCGGTTCAGATGATCGTCGATTTCCGCCGCGCATCCGAGCATGCGGGGATAAAGGAAGATCGTGAATGCGGCGGTTTCCAGATCGGTCTCAGTCTATTCACCACGTTGCAGCGGCTGCCACAACATCTTCAGCAGCAGCGCCGCGATCACGGCATCGACGTTGACGCAGTACACATTGCGGGAGACGCCGGCATCAAACAAGACCTGCACCAGTTCGCGATAGAACGCATGGAACACGTTATATTCCCCGCGCTTTTCGCACAGTTGTGCGATGAACACCTCGCGTGGATCGTAGTTGACCGGCCTGTCCTTGAAGACGGGATGGTTCACGCCCGGCAGCTTCGCGATATCGAGGCTGCCGGCATGCTTCTGCCGCGCCTTGTGCTGCGCATAGCGCTCGACGGCGCGCTCGGCCAGCGAGCGCAGGTCTGCACCGTGCGCGGGGTCGGACGGGTCCGCAAGCCCGCTGTCCCTGAACGCTTCGATCAGGAACGCGATGCCTTCATAGCCGTTGCCGCCGTGCGTGTAGCCTGTATGGGTGAGAAAACCGACCAGCGCCTTGTTGAGTTGCACGCGCTCGGGGCTTTCCGGACCGTCAGCGGATACCGCGCCCTTTGCTCCCTGCGCCGAGATGGCTCCTGGGCCGTTGGTGAGCAGAAGACCGACGAGCGTCTTGCAGGCGAACAGATCGTTGAGGCCCGGCGCGAGGTTGAGCAACGCGGCAAAACAGATTTCCGTCAGGCTGCGTTCGTTCAGCAGCGCTTGCGTGGTAAAGCCGCAAAACCCGTCGGGACTGTGTCGCGAGGCGTCCGCCGATGCACCGATCAGCGTCCCGAACAACATGGTCCACCAGGGCAGGCTCTCGGCCGTGACGCGCGAAACGCGCTTGCGCATCAGCGGTCCCCACGCCAGCGTCATCGAGATCGCGGCCAGAACAGCGTCTGCCGTCGGGTGAGCGGGCTGGGAAGTGAGCCAGCGCACGAGGACCGATCTGACTCGACGCTCGGCGAGTCCCGCGAGCATCGCTTCGGCGCGCAAATCGCGGGTGTCGGTAAAGAGCGGCTCGCAGCCGCTGATGTCGATCCGTGCGATGTCGAAGTTCTCGTCGAGCGCACTCGTAAGGCCGGCTGCCGAGAAGCGTTCGATCATCCATTTCGCGGCATCCCGCGCCGCGCGCTGCCGATTCGGCCCGATGATCGAGGCCGCGGCGGCCAGGATGGCGTTGGGTGCATTGCCGGCCTCGCGTGCGGCTTGTGCTGCCGCGAGTTCCGGCGTCCCGTACAGATTGACGGACGCAGCGATCGCGACATTGATGAGCTTCTCGTCGTTTTCTCCGCCGAACTCGTGAAGCAGGGCAAGGCTGACGTTGGCTTCGAGCGAATGCGTCGCCGCTTCGAGCATCGAGGCGCCATACGGGGTATTCGTACCTTTCGTGCAATTTCTGGCGGTCATCGCCCGCAGAGCCCCGTCCAGCAAGGATTTCCCGTGCTGCACCATTTCCTCAGAACACGAATTCACCAAGCCATTGATAAATAAACGTTTTTAGACACCAACCGCCAGAAATTGCACGAAAGGTACGAATACCCCTGAGGATGGCGGCAAGCCGGAGAGCGCCGCTGGTGAAGGCAATGCGTCTTGTGCTGATCAGTCACACGGTTGATTGTCCGGATGCTGCGGGGATGGCGGAAGGTTCTGTGGGGAGCGGTGGTTGCGT
The DNA here is from genome assembly GCF_004361815.1 of Paraburkholderia sp. BL10I2N1. NCBI lineage: Bacteria > Pseudomonadati > Pseudomonadota > Betaproteobacteria > Burkholderiales > Burkholderiaceae > Paraburkholderia > Paraburkholderia sp. BL10I2N1. The sequence continues at coordinate 347,971 of NZ_SNWA01000004.1, forward strand.
TGCCGCCGCTTCGTATCGTCAACTTGACATAACATAATTTATCAATTTTTGCGATGTAGGTCCAAAGTAGAAATGTCGCGTTTCCGCTAAATAGAAATGTCGGAGTGCATTTACAGAAATCGTTCGGGAAACTCGACAGAAATCGTTCGGAAATGGCGTATGCGTCTTTCCGGAGCGATTTACGTCGAAAAAAGAATGCATCGATAACCACGCGCCATTTCCGAGGGGATTCTGTTAATGGCATCGGAAGTCCGTGAACGTAAGCTTCTAACCATTTTTCCTGAAACATGGCCGATTTCCCGGTTTTGGTGCAAATTTACCTTGAGTACGTAAATTAGGTACGAGAAGCGCTTCACATATTTAAGTAGGTTTTTTACGTCGCTTGCAAAATGCGACTCAAGCGGCCGGAAATCGCTCCGGCGAGCTACGATTGACAGCCCGTGCATCGTCCTTGGCCTGAGTTGTCGCCAGGAAGCAAAATCATCAGAGTGCATTCACAGAAACCGTTATGAAAACTCGACAGAAATCATTGAGAAATGCCGTTGTCGGCTTTTCTAAGGGATTTACGTCATAGAAAGAACGCACAGACGAGGTTGTGTCATTTCTAAGCGATTTACGTTAAGTCTCTTGCCCGGCCGCGATCATGGCGACTTCTCGGTTGACGGAGGCGAGAAAACTTGCCGCGGAGCCGGTGAGTGGGAACCGTTGGCGGCTGTTTAGGTGATTACAACGGCTTGCTGTCGATCGGCTTATGCGTGCGGGGCGAGCGACCGCCCGACGACGAGGCATACGTTGATGCTCGCCAGCGACGGACCATCAAAATCGGCGGGAACGAACAGACTGTCGGGTACGGCTGCGTGCAGGCAGGGCTTCGGAGCTAAAATGTGAATGCGGGCAGGTTTTATTCGATATTCACAAATTCGCCCCCCTTGAATTGCATATTCACAAGTTTGCTCCCCGGCCGTTCTGGCCCGTTCGACATTCGGGGATTTGTTCCGAAGCACTGCACTCAGTGCTTCGATACGATTGCTCCGGCTATACGAGCATCAATGCAGAATGTAGCCCCGTCCGACGTAACGTCTGCCGTAGTTGGTCCCCGCTACCCAACACCGCCTTAACTGGAAAGAAGGCGATCCATCTCGCGGATCAGTTGTCCTACGTCGCCCGGTTTAGGCATCCGGAGATGCGCGATATCGTCCCGCACGGGCTTGGCGAGCCTGCAAACCTGCTCGGCGCAGATTTCGTCCGTCGTGGTTGCCACGAGCTTGCCCAGCTTGCACATGCCGACGATGTTGTTGTACTCGAGCTCGTCCGGATCCATCAGCATGACACGCGTCTGGTCGATGGGGCGCGCAATCTTGCCGTTGTTCAAGGCAGCTTCCCGCTGCAGCTGGCTGCTGAACCGTCGAATGACTGACAGCCGTCGCTCCTCAAGCCAAGGAGTCAATGTCTTTACGCACGCTCGCCAGTATCGACGTCTGATCCGGTTAAGCGCGTCATCGCGGGCCTCGGGGCGGCCATGCTCTGCCATGTAGGCGTCGTTGAGCACGTGGGTTGCCTCTGGTGCTGCATTTGAGCAGGTTCGCATGAGCCAGGACCGGTTGCGCCATCGCGACGGCGTGTCGTTCATCAACTGCTGTAGATGAGCGATGATATTGACGATCTGCGGCTCGCTCATCTGCATTATCCGTTCTGCGAGCTCCACATCGAAGCCAGCGAATTCAGCGACGATAGCCCGCGACAATCTGGTCGTTCCCGGTCCGGGACGCGACAGCATGCGCAGGGAGACATACGCGTCCATCTCATCGGCTGAGAGACCTCCGTCGAACGTGATTACCTGAACTCCCCCTTCCCGTTCGTCTCGCGGCAGTGATTCCTCATGCACGCCGAGCACAATGTGAACGTTACCGTCCCCTGTGCCAATGGACCGAAGAAAAGTGCTCCCGTACCGTTCAATGTTCTCGACTCCGGAAGGTCCGTCAGGCATGAGAATAACGGCGCTGCGACGGTCCGCCTGCAGCAGGATCAGTTCGGCCGCCGTCACATGCTTGCGGCCGAAATGAACCCCGACGTCCGCCGCGATGTCAGTGCCGCCACTGATTTTGAGCGTAACGATCCGTTCGATATGTCCATGCCTGAGTCCACGCTGGACCCCCTCCCATGTGCCGGGCAAGGTGTCGATGGGAAGGTTTATCCACAGTAGTCGAGAGCTCGCGGCCGTCTCTTCGATGCGCGTGACGAAGTCGCATGGTCCTGGCAGATTCCAGTACAGTTCGGGAACGATAGTTGGCTTGTCCATCTTATCTGGCAGTGAGAAGCTCGAAGTAGATTTCCGGCACAGTCCAGGTGCCACCAGCGCCTTCCTGAAGAATGCCCATCCAGTGGAGGAATTCCATCTCAGCCCGGGCCACGCCGAGCATGTCACGCACATCGTCCACTTCTGCCGACAAGCGAGGTGCTCCCTTGATTGTTTCGAGGAAGGAGTTCACAGCTTCGCGTCGCTCTGGCGCGAAAGTCGCCGGGAGATTGACGCGGCGGTAGAACTCATCCAGATTTTCTCCAAAGGCCCGCTTCGCGAGATCAGGCGCCCGGAGCGCGTCGTCAACAGTCATGGTCGCGCTGCACACACGCTGCACTTCCTTATCGAATCCGCACGATGCCCTGATAAGGGCCGATAGCGCATCGGAGTTTTCCGACACCTCGGAGTTTTCCTGCAGACGGAAGTAAACGGCATCCTCGGTCCACTGGGGCAGCGGGACGACCCGCCAGCCAGCCGCGTCAATTTTCTTCGCCTCGATAGCCTGCGCAAGCTCGAGTGCGCGCTCCGGCATCGCGAGCAACGCGAAACGCACGTCGAGGTTCTGCTTCGCGGCCTTCTGGGCAGCCTGCACGAAGCCGGGAATGTGGGCAGTGTTCCAGGCTGCCGGACGTACTGCCACAATGCGTCTGACCGGGTGCGCTCCTCTGTTTCGACGCAAATTGACCAGATAGTCATTGGCGGAAATCGGGCCAATACCCGGCATCATCGTGTAGACGCCATCCTGGCCGATCTTCCATTCGTCTCTGCCGGCCGGTTTGTTCAGTTCCACGATCCCGCTCAGTTCATTTCCTGTAAGCACCAGCAGTTCGCCGTCCGACGAGTCCATGTAACGACGCACCCAGGCGACCGGGAAAGGAAACGGGATACTGCTCGTGCCGTGATCCATGGTGACACGTCTCTCGCCGCGGTTACGCGTTTCCTCCGGCGGCTCCTTGGCGAGCTCGTCGAGCTTGTGGGCTACCCGATCGGCATCGCCCATCATCATGGCAATGTTAGGGTTCCGTAGCACATAGCGCGTGTTGACCCGCTCCAGCACGTTGAGTTTGATCATTTCCTCAAGCAGGGCCTCGTAGACGCCCGGCCCGGCGTTCGCGAAATGGGTCGGTACAAGGGTTTCGCAAAGATCGCTGATTTCCGAGATCGTGAGGCCTGCGTATGGGCCCGACGCGCTTTGGGAATAGTAGACATCCGCAAGCAGGAGCGCGATCGCCTTGTAGCGTTTGTCGAGATTCAGGTTCAGTTCGAACTTGTGGCGCAGTTCACTCAGCAACGAACTGTCATTCTCGACCGCATCCAGATCGTCTGCGCTGATATATAGCGGCGGCTTCGCATCCTGACGGCGGTTCATCAGCCGGTCGACAAGGCTCTTGCAGTAAAGCTGGATGAACGCCGGATAAAAGTTGCAAACAGACAGGATGCGCAGTGGAAGATCCTCCTCGCTATGCGAAAAAAGGAAACCCATGGCTGCCAGCGGCTTGGTGATGAGACGGATACCACGCTGGATGTCGGACGCAGAACTGAACGGTTCCAGTGCGATCGTTTCCGCCTTGCCGAGCACCGAGTTTTCCTCGGAGGTCATCCGCGTCATGTTGTGAAGGCCCGCGATCACGTAGCGGATGTGGCATGCGTGATGAAGGTTTTCGACCATCTGCTGGAGACTTCGGACAAATCCGACTTCTCCCTTCGCGAGCCGTAACTCCCGCCCCATCAGTGAGTCGGCTTCATCGATCAGCAGATAGATGGATTTCAGGTCAGTCCTTCCCTGGACCTCTTTCTCGATCCAGTCCCTGATATGCTGCCACTGCGTCGGTTGCCCCGACATCGGGCCGATGATTTTCCGGGAAAGTAGATTCCGGTACACGAAACTCCATGCAGCATGCACATGACTCGTCGACGAGTCGATCGTATCCATCGAGATATACACCGCGGACATGCCGGGCGTACTTTGCGTCTCAAGTTCGACTTGTGCAAGGAGCGAGGACTTCCCGAGGCGACGCCCGCCGTAGAGAACGCCCAGACTCTTCACATCGCGAAGCTTGGCGAGCTCGACCTGACGCCCAAAGAACATCTCCGTTGGCACCGGGCGGCCACCGTAGTCGTCGTACGGATTGGTATTGAAGCTCAGCATGCCGACCCGCATGAGCGCCTGCAGGCGCTCGCCAGGATGCAGCGCGACATATGCCACCAGTTCGTCATCGATCAGCAGCGCCGGCGCAGCGCCGCATACACGAGCCCGGCGCGTCATGTTCAGACGCGCACGGGCGAGCACGACGGTCGGGGTTCCGCCAATCTCATGCATGAGCTGACGCAGACCATTTTCGGTCGAGTGACCGAACATCATGAATCCTTGAATGTGCACAGCCCGTGACCCAAGCACGGGCGGTATAAACATCTCGTCGTCAGCCGTCGTGGGGAACGTGAACGAACGGTCTGGCAGCACGAAGCGCAAGCGGTTTGTGCGGCCGTGCTCCGGAATCGTCGACGGTGTATGGTTGATCCCCAACAGGTGAAAAACGGTTTCCAGTTGCCTGCTATCGCCGGAGAGCTTCTGGCGTGGGCCTACGAACAGATCGAGCCACGCTCTGACGAGCTTAACCGCCTCATCCCGCTCGTCGCTGGAAAGCGCCTTCAACCATTCCGGATCGTCTTCGGTAACTGGTTGCTCAAGCGCCGTACACAGTGCGTCCAGCGGCGATTTATTGCTATGGACCGACTGATGGACCCGGCTCATGAACTGGTCGTAGTCCAACGCTACATCCGCACGGCCTCCAAGACGAACCGGAAGCTTGTGCGTTGCCTTCAGAAGCGCAAGTGCATCGTGAGCCGTGCGCAGGCTGGCGGCGTTGTCCGACTGCAGCATGGCGCGAATGCGCTGGATATCCTGGGAAGATGCAAGTCCCCGGTTTGCCTCAGCATATCCGTTGAGATCCTCTTCCAGCCGTCTGGCGACTTCGTTCAGTCGCGCTGCCAGCGGCATCAGGACACGATGACGCAACACTGCTGCCGCCTGAGGAAAGTCCGCATACATAACGCCGTCTGCGGAGGGGTGACCAATGCCCTTCTCCGGGCGTAGGGAGTCCTGCATTGCCTCGATCACACGCTGCATGCTGTTGGCCTCGTTCTGTGTCAGGGCAGATAGCGTCATCGCATGAGTGACCCGCTGTCGGGCCCTTTGCAGTTCTGCGCTGAAGGCGGTCTTGCGCTGGTTGTAAAGCCGAAGCACGGGCGCGTCGCCAGCGGTGAGCATGGAGCGCGGGAGGCACGAGTCAATGTGGAAGGCGGGGATGAAGCGCTGCGCCGCAAGGTGTTGGCGAAGCGCTTCTTTCAACGCCTCATCTATACTGTCGTCGTCTGCCCCGATAGATAGTCCTTCCCCCGCCCATCGCCCGGTTTCTTCAAGGATTGCGGCGGGTACGCAAAGTGCCGGCGTGTGTTCGTCAACCGGGGCGAGCACGGGCATGAGATCGCGACCGAGCGGCGCCTGAATGAGCAGCTTCTGCTTTTCCTGCGGGATACACGCGGGGGCCTGATTGTTGTCATAAAGCCGCAATGCGCACTTGATCGCCGAGATAGCTGCATCACGATAGAACGCTTCCAGGTTGCCTCGCGTTGCAATCGCGGTGATCTCCACCAGCGAGTCCTCAAGATGCCGGTGCAGAGTCGCGAGAAAACTCAGCGTACTTTTAACGAGCTCGACGTTCGGGTTTTCCTGGCGCCGTGCGTGGTCGAGATAACTCTCAATGAATTTTCTTGTGACTTCGATGTTCTCGATCGCCCGAGACCTGAAAAGGCCATCGGGACGGGTACGTTCGCCGAGTTTGCGAAAAATTTCATCGACCATCGCCGCAGGCTTATCCATCTTGCGGCGCGCTTCTTCGTAGTGTGCACTCACCTTGTCCGGCGCGCCTTTGGTAATGCTCTCAAGGCATGAGCCAATCGGACTCCTCGGACTGAACATCTCCTCATGCATCGCCTTGAACCCGCGATGGTTCCAGCTTGAGTAAATCTCGGGTGCTGTTTTCCAGGTCGTGGCCCGGTGCTGAAAGCGCTGCAGTTCATGCTTCAATGCTTCTTTGTCGCCAATCTGCGAAACGAGGAACATGTCCCGGGTCAACTGCAGCCCGCGCTGGCGAATCGTGTCAATGTGTTCAATAAGCGCCCTGAGCCGCGGATGACCAGTCAGCGGAGCGCTGATCGCATGGCCGATGTTCCACTGGATGTCTGAACTGTCAAAAAGCATGCTCGAGAGACCGGCCGCAAGCACGCCAAGCGCGACCGATGCGGAATCGGTGAGGCTGCTGCCTGTCAGCGACTGCGTGATGAGCATCTCCTTGAGGGCCGGGTCCAGCCGTGTTTCGAACTCGAACTGGCAGTCCATCCTGTACAGAGACTCGACCAGCGCATGCAATACGACGTAGTGGGTATTGGTCTCAGTGGGTACCATCTCTCCAAGAACCGGCTTCATTGCCTCCACGTGCACGGTGGCAAGACCATAGAGCCGTCGCCCGACAAGACGGTGCAAGACGGCTGAGTGCTTCTCGACGAACTGATGCGCAGTTTCCAGCTCTTCATCGAGGTCGTCCGAAGCCTGATCGGTCGCGGGCACGACGGTGTCTGGCGCCGTCGAATTGACGCCGAGTTCATGGGCTGCATCGCTGTCTGAGAAGGACTGGCCTGTGTGCTCAGACAAAGACTCACCTGCGGCCGCGCCATTCTCACTTACAGATGAAAGGCCAACGGCAGTGTCTTCGACAGGAACGTCATTGTCACTCTGCTCTGGCACGGAAATCTCGTGCCGGACTTCCGACTCTACCAGCATGGTCTCAGCCAGATCGGCGTCACCGTCTCCAGGAAAAACTGGCTCCCTCATATCGACTGCCGGTGCAGGTTCGTAGGTCTCGGGCGACGTCGGGACCGCGGGCTGAGTCATGATTTGTTCTATCACCGCGGCCGCCTCGCTTACGTCCCCGCCGACGTCGCTCAACGAGTCAATGCCCGTATCTGTTGCCATCGTAAAGCAAGGGCTCTGAAGCACAAGCCCCTTCAGCTCCTCGGCGCTCCTCAGCATCGAGTCGACCGTCTCTGACAAAATCCGGTTGCGCTTCTGCCGCTCCGCGAGTACGGGCGTGGACGGCATGCTCTCGATCTTCTTCATCTGTGAGTCGAGAGCCTCGATGTCGCCGACAAGCACATCGATGCGCGCGATGCTTTCTTCGGCGACGTCCATGTCCTCCAGGTCCTCGACGCAGCTCACGGCTCCCAACCCGAGCTGCAGTTCGAGCGGCTTTATCTTCGACAGGAGATGCTGGCTACGCTCAAGCAGCGCCAAATGACGTTGGCGTGCCTGCTGGGCAGCATTTTTTCGTTCGAGCGCCCGGCGGTGCATCAACTCAAGTGTGACGAGAAACTCATTGATTTCGGCAACAGATTCCGAAAATTCGGTGGTGCCGGGTTCAAGCTTCTGGACCTGCGTTGCAATTCTTGACCTGATACTCAGGAAAACGGCATCGTCAGATGAATCGCCGTCTTTGATGGAGGTCTCGGCAGCCTCTGTATTGGCGTGCGCCATCTGTATCTCCCGTAGCTGCGGTGTTGCAGAATCTGCGTGTTCAAATGAGTCGGTCTGCCCGGCATCTGCCAGTGACTCGCGCGGGACGGCATCTGCCGGCGTGCTTGCGGCTAGCGAATCCTCGTTGGTGTTCACAGACACCCTGCCCTCGGTGGCGGCGAGGCTGTCAACTACTGCCTGCATCTCAGGTTTGGGGCGACGCCTGAGGATGGTCTGAAACTTGTTGAGATGGTCGCACTGCGCAATGGCATCGTTGACCGCGGACGCGACGTCGAGGTAATACTTCAGCGCCTCCTCGGTCAATGGTCCGGGAATATCAGTGATATTTCCGATTACGGCATCGCGCCAGTCACCGATGGGGTATTGGGCCACCAGGAAAATCAGCCAGCCCATCAGCTCATCATGACGTGTCTGCTGTGCCCATCCGGCTAACTGCTCGAGCACTGCCGGCTTGAGCGAGTGGCCCAAAAACTGTTCTTCGGTCGGTCGACCCGGGTTATATGCAGTATTGATGAGTTCGTGCAGACGCCTGAACGACAGCCCTCCAATGAGATCTGAGGCTGGCGCAAGTGCCATGGCTGACTGCGGCACCTGGAGCAGCGCCCCCATCCAGTCGAGCAGTTCACTTTCACGAGGCATGGGCGCACGCTCCCTGACCACGCCCATGTCGCGTAAAGCCTTCCAGTAAGAAGCGGCCTTTCTGCGAACCGTCGTGTTGAACTCGCCGAATATGCCTTTGGTTTTTATCCAGTATGGCAACTCGACACGAACGCGCACCCCGGCATCCTGGTACATCATGCGTTGTCCGAGCCGGCGGACTCTCAGATCGCGTGAACCGTGCAACGTCGGCATCGGCGTCAGCTTGACGCGTGTCAGGAGATCGGTCTCATCGCTCGCGGTCGCTGCCCGGTTGACCTCGGGCAGTTCGACCTCATCCTGCGCTGTCAGACTGTCAGTTTTCGCTGAATTTTCAATGAGGCGCGAGACGTACGTCCGTGCACCCGGCGACTCATTCTTCTCTTCCGCTGCATCGCCGCCATCAGGCGGTGTTGCCTCATTCGACGGCGGTGGATCGTCATCCTCATCCTCAGGAAAGCGGATCACATAGTCTTCGATCTTGCGGCGGAAGAACAGCGGCGCAGGTAGCGTTGTCCAGTCATCATAGTGGGCGTAGCCGATGCGAAGTCCCATCACCAGCATGGCGACATTCCGGGCCATCACGCCTTGGGGCGCACGCAGTACGGTAATTTCCATACTTGCGGGCAACGACGCATCCCATGCTGCAGGATCCATCATTTTCTGCGCGTATTCCTTCGCTCCCTTCCCGATCTGTTGCATGCGCGGAGTCGCGCGGTAGCAGGAAAGGCCGCGTTTTACCTGCACGGTCTTGGCATAGCCCATCGTCGCCATGAAATGACCATAGCCGCGTTCGATGGCCGGACCGTCTTCTGACAATTCAACGAGCGATTTGCCGGTGCTGTAATAGGCATCGATGAACGTTTCGCCCGAATGGGTGCGCTCGTCACTGCTTAGCCACCCTTCGTAGGTGACCTTCACCTCCGAGCGCAACGACAGTGTGTCCGCACCACGACGCAGCCGCACGAAGCTCATGTCCTTGAAATGTGCGAGATCAGCGCTTCCTAGCTTTACCGTACCGCCCGTTGTCAGATCGGTGTCGCGGATTCCGCGCCACAGACCTGCCACGCTCTGCCAGTCGATCAGCACCACAGCACACGGATCGGTCTCGTGGATGGAAAGCAGCGTTTCCCTGATCGCATCCTCGAAGATGCTTTTCAGCCACCGGTCATCTCCTGCGTGCATCTGCCGCTGACTGCCTAGCCACTGCAGGCCCGCCGACAGCGGTTTCCATTCGGATCGTTGCGTACCCTTGCCTCCCTTGTAGATAAACTGCACCTCAGTGACACCGGTCTCGATCACGAGGCGCGTGTTTAGCAGGAAGGTGAAGCCGGTCTCTCCGCTGCCGAATCTGGCGCGGGAGCGTATGGCCTGCAGACCGTAGATACACCGAGGCATATGCTCCGGCGACAATAGTTGGGCCGCGAATTCGCGGGTGCCGAAAATGATCCCCGAGTGCGCGAGGAAGACGTCCAGGAGCGCGCTTTGGGTACGGTGCAGGAATGCCTGTTCGGCGGCCGGATCATCAGGCGCCTCGATAGGCAAAAGGTGGTGAACGTTCGCACCGATCGACGACATCGCGTGGATGCCAGCGTAATAATTGACACCGTCCTCGTTGCGCTGCCTGTACTTGTCTGGCGCGCAGATCAGCGCGATTACGGGTCGCGTGCCGCTGACCTGCCTGATCGTCGTCGTCGCCAACTGCCAGCGTTTGACGCGCTCGTCGAAACGCCCACGCGCATTCAGGTTTACGCCGTCCAGATCAGCGCGCAAACCGTGGGTACCAGCGGGCAGCGCCTCAAGCTTTATTTCTACGGCGTCACCAAAAAGCGTTTGAACTGAGTTGGCAATGATTTCCTGCTCGCGTGCGAGGTCGCACAATACCCACAATATCGGCTTGTTATCACCGTGAGAGAGCTTCAGCGCCCGTATGTTCTGTTCACGGTAGTCTGCGATCGAAGTGATGCGCTCGGTAGTACCTTCATCGCCCGACTCATCGTCGTCTACATCGACTTCTTCCGCATCAGAGCCGGACACGAGCGAATCACCGGCGGCACCGAATTCGAGGTCTGTCAGACGCAACATTTCCTGCAAGGGGCGCTTTTTCCGATTGATTGCGATTTCGCGCAAGCCGATCGGACGCGAGGCGAGTGCGTAGCCGACGATTTCGCTAACAGTCTCCAGTAGTCGCGCTTCGTCGCCCTCGAAGACCGTCCGGGGAGAAACAAACTTGAAGAGCGTCGGCAATTCGGGGAGCCCTGCCCACCAGCCGGTGCGCTCGTCGAACTCCCTTCGACGCACTGCCTCCTCAAGCGTATCGGGAAGCGCGGAACGTGACTCGATCTGCGCCGCCGCGTAACCTTCGCCGAACTCCCAGCCCGTTTTTGCACGCTCCACCGGTATCATGACGGCGGGTCGTCCGGGGGCCAGCACGTATCCCGTGACACGCCTTGGCATCTTGCCATGGGCAAACGGCACCTTTTTCGCCCACACTCTTTTCATTGCCGAGACGCCCAGGAAAAGGTCGCGGCTGTATGGCATGGTGCTGACCGTCAGTCGTGCTACCATCGAGAAGACATCGTCACCCCGGGTTGCGCGTTGCGGCATTGACATCAGTTCGATCGCGTTGGATCGGCTCTCCGGACTGGCCACCAGTTCACATGCACCTAGCCCTTCGAAGAGTTCTTCGCCCATCAGGCTGCCACCGATGATGCGCACGATGAGCGGAAAATCGGGCTGCCCGTCACTTTCGCGGATCAGGGGGGCCTCGATTTCGGTGGGCACAATCAGTTCCGACCGGATGGTGGCTTTCATACGGGACGCAAGGCCGCCCATCTTGTGCCGCTCCGCCCAGGGCTCGACCTCGTTCATGAGCCACCGGCTGAGATAGCGTGCGATGCGCTCGCGCGTGGCGCTGTAGTTTCCGTCCTCACTGAGGTCTGGAAGCATCACGATCGCGCTGCCACGTCTGCCGTTTGCGTCGGGGAGCAGACCGAGGTCACGGTCAAGACGCACTATCTTGTCTAGCCCCGCCGTGAGAGCCGTGCGAAGCGACGTCACTGGCAGGTTCTTTTTCTCCTGCTTTGCGGACGCCAAGATCGCCGAAAAGCTGTTAAAGAGCTCACCGGAGAAGGAGAACTCGACCAGCGAAACTGCCTGCTTTAACCATTCGGGCGAAATCTTGCGACCGATAAGCATCGGCGCACGCACGGTATGACCGCCTACGCGGGTCCATGTGATTGTTTTCTCTTCAGACATGCTGTCGGTCGTTCAGTAGGTTTTCAATTGCGCCCATGGGCACGGAGAAAGACTGGTAAAGATTCTGGTAGCTCTCGCGCACGGCTGGATCGTGGTGCGCGAGACACTTTGCGAGGATCGTCTGCATCATCACAAGCATCGAGGTTCGGTCGTTGTCGGGCATTCCCCTGGCAGAATTGGGCGCCCAGGCAGCATCCACGAAGTACACGAAGGCCGGGCAATCACCGCGCATCGCCCTCCCGATTGTCTGCAGGATCATGATCATCTGGTCCGCCACAAATGGCTCCGCATACTCCCCTAATCTTTGCGCAACAAGTTGCATGCGCAGCAGATATTCAATGGTTGAGGACGTCCTGCGCCTCGCCTCGCGTAGCGCTCCCAGCGCCTCCTGCGTGGTGGCAAACTTGCGACGGTCGAACGTTTCCGAAGCCCTTCCGACGAGCCCCTGGATCAACTGCAGGCTGTCGCCGCGGGGGTGTGGCCGGGTAAGGAAAAAGAGTGACCCGATCATCGCCTTGTCGATCCGCGGGCCAAAGCGGTACACGATGTTCACGCCTCGGCCGATCGCGCTCATCGGGAAGATCAGCAGATCCCAGTTTTCGTCTTCGCCCAGACTTTCGACCTCTGAAGCGGTGACGGCCGCATCGTGAAGCGACCCGTGAATCTTCGGTTGCACGAGGTAGCGTACACGGCCGCGCCAGGATGGATGATTGGCGTAAATGTGGTCAAAGAGCTGCTCGCACTGTTCGTACGAGTTGACGACAAAGGCCGCCTTGCGCCCCGCTCCGTCCACGACATCGTTGTTCAGAATCGCCTGCTCGACGTCGGAAAGTACGCCATGACGCAGCAGCTGATCGACGATCGTTCTGAGGATGCGCTCCCTCTGCAGCAGTTTCGCGCCGCTGAAGCGCAACGGCATCTGCGTCTGCGGATCGAGCTTCGGGAGGAAGCAGTACCTCGATTTCTCCCACCCGCTACCGGCGTTTGGACGGCGCAGAACGTAATGAGGTCCGACGCCAATGTGAAAGCTCGGGCTTTGCTCAAGCAGGGAGGTCGCACTCGTCATGAGTACGGCCATGCCCTCGCCCCGCTCCTTTCCGATCTCGATCATGCGCTGAGGGAGCAGGCGTGGGGTTCCGGCAAATCCCACGTGAGAAACGTCCACATTACCTTCCTCGCTGACGGTGTAGCGTATTCCGCTAAGGCGACCGATCAGTGATTCGGGCAGAACGCCGAGCTGGTCTCGCGAACAACGCGTCTCGAAGACGTTGTCGCTTACCAGCCCCATCGTGTTCATCAGGCGCAGGTGGGGAGCAAGACCAAAGTGCTGAAGGACGAGCAGCGTAACCGAGACGAGAAGCGTCGTATAACAGTAGAAGGTTTCATCATCGTGGCTGGTCGGCAGGCCGGGTACCGTGCGCAGCACTTTCGCAATGGCGTGGACGGCAGCCTCGTTGCCGTCGCGCTCCCACACTTCGATAGCATGAAGCAACCGGTCGTACAGGTCCCGGACCGCTTCGGTGCTCTGACTGGTAGCCTTTGCGGCTTCATCAAGCGTGCGGGCTAGGTCACTCATACCCTCATCTTCATCACCGTGAAGCGGTGTATGGCGAAATGCCACAACCTTGACGGCCGCATCGAATACACCTTCAAACGCCCGCCGTGCCTCCACGAACAAATCCCTTCTCGCGTCATCCCACTCGTCGTCAACCGCAAACATGTCCGAGATGATCGACAGCGACGTCAGCAGTACATTCGCATGGGCCTTGCGAAAAGCAGGAGGGAGATGCAGCAGATGGGACACAAGTCTTTCCGTGGCACGTCCGAAGCGACCGGTCATCTCCAGCAGGGAAGGCACAGTAACGCCGGCCACGAACGCATTGTTTCCACGCGCAGCGGGATCGTGCAGGTCGCGGATCAACGTACTCCAGAGCGAATCGTAGTCGCCTGACAGTTTAAGCATAGGTGTGCCGCGCCCGTCCAGATTGGTCTGGGCGCCGTCGCACTCGTCGACGACGAGTACATCAAAGGTCCGCGCCAGATACTCGAAGTGTCTGACTTCCGCATCGGTATAAAGTGGCGACACGCGGCGGTCCGTCGAGAGGATGTGACCGGCCCAGATCGTTGCGCTGCCGAGCATCCGCTCACCGTGCTGCAAGCCACACACGGATGAGAGCGCGCATCGGTGCCGACGCGCACGCTTTCCTGTCTCCGGACGTTGCATCACCTGGAGGCACGGCGGGTTTGTGTGTGGAAATTCGACGTCTTCGTCGCTGGCAAAGCCCGCAAGGGCGCAGTTTGTCGCGAAGAACGGCGCGATCTCGCGCGTGACTCCATAACCGTGGTTCTGGTTCGCCAGTGCGGTTGCAAAGTTGAGCACGTGTTTGGTACGTGCTGTCTCGCTTTGCCCCGAAAGAAGTCCAGCTGGTACTTCGTAGCGGGCCAGCGTCTCGATGAAGCCGCTCGCCACTTCGATAGAAGGGAAGAGGAAGCAGACCGAATAGCCCTGTGCTGACAGGTATCCTGCCAGCAAATGCAGGAGCGTGGTCTTTCCAGCGCCGGGAAGACCAATCAGATGCTTCAGTCCCGTTAGGTCAATAGCCTCGGCGAACACCAGTCCGTCGCTGCCTCGCTCCATGAGCACTGCCGTTGGGTTTCCCTGGGCATCGTGCAGCCGGTTAAACCAGCGGCTTTCCGAAGGCTGCTGACGCCCGGCCGTGACGTCGATGTCATCGAAACGTCGCGCAATCGCGATGAGGTCTTCCCAGCGTACCAGGCCCGGAGCCGTGCCGACGCGCTCCAGGTCGTACATTGGAGGTGCGGGAGGTGTAAATCCAAGCGGAGCGATGAGACCAGAATAGCCCTGATCGGCGTCGACCTCTGCGCGCCTGTCGGCAGCATGAACGGGAGGAAGTGCCCGAAGACGCAACGGCCTGATGGAGGTCAGGCACGCCAGTGCGATCGTAATGTCTTCGGGAACGAGATGCGTCCAGGTTCGACTGATATTGAGGTTCTCATCGATCCGATATCGCTGCGGCAGTTCGTCTCGGACAGTTTCGTCGCCCCGGGACTTGCGCAGTTCGACCTGGCGGTAATGCTGCCGGTAGGCGTCTGACATCAGCTGTAGTTCGCTCAGCGTGCCCGGCGCGATTCCAGCGAGCCGGATATTTCGCAGAGCGAGCGCAACGTCCTCATTGAGCGTGTTTGTTACGCTCTCAAACCCCGCGGCGAGAGCTGGCATTGTTGCCAGACTGCTTTGCTTCAGAAGTTCGGAGGCGATGATGCACAGATAGTTAAGGCGGCTGACTCCGCTGAACGGCTGCAGGGGCTCACGCATAACCCGATTCCTTTGAGCCGAGCCTGGCAAGCGCCTCACTGACGGTCAGGCAGGTGACGTCATCCCGGCCCATGGTCCGAGTGAGCCGGTACAGATACGAGGGCACTGATGCGACGTGCCAGTCCGGTATCACAAGCAGGCGCTGCGCGTAGTAAGCGAGGCCGCCGATGCTGCGCTTGAACTTCTGGCCGAGAGTCTCCGGGCTGACGTAGGTTTTGAGGTCGATGCCTGTATCGCCCACTGCGATGTCGACTCGATCGCGAAACGGATAAAGTTCGGCTGGTGTGCCGCTCGCACGGAGCGCGTCATAAAGGCGAAGTTCGTCGATTCCCGGTTCGACCCAGTATTGCCGGATACCGCGTGCGACACGCATCACGGAACTGGCGGCGACGGATCGCGATGACCGCGCGGGATAGGTGGCAACGCACGCGGCTGTACGGCAGACGAGCCCTGCTCGCCCCTTCTTCATTGCGTTTCCGCAGTGATCACAAATGGGAACCGTCCCGTCGACACACCACCCTGTTGGCACAGCCTCGTAAAATTCCCGCTGGATAATCAGCCACACACGGGCCGGCACCTCCTCCGTCAATCCGAGCTTGAAGTCGTCAAGATTGCACACAGGATTGCGAACGACGAAGTCACGCACCTTCGTGTAGTAGGCGTTGGCCTGCCCTTCGGGATGACGGCTGAGGACATCCATGAACCTGGCGAATAGCTGTTCTTCGATCGCAGCCGTCATGCCGGTGAACCCTGCGGCCAGTTCCTCGGCCTCTGCTGTCGGAATGCCGTCGTCCGCGTGAATCAGCACCGTGTGATTGAGTCCGGCGTGCACGACCTCGGGAAGCGTCAACCATTCGCCCAATGGACGGGTGCACAGCGCCAGAAGATCATGGATTTCTGCGCCATGGTCGGGAAGACCCTGGATAAGGCAGGCTCTCGAGATGGCACCCATTGCCCGGCGGTCATCGGGCCCCAGGCCGACCGGCGATCCATGCGTGCGGCTGGTCCCGGAGACCATTTTCCCTTCGAAAAGGGACATTCTCGCCAAGCGGATGACTAGCGCGGCCAGGCTGGCGATCAACCGGTCGTTGTTCGTCGATTCATGAAAGCCTGACTCATCGCCGTGTTCTGTTGCACCAGCATGCATTGCCTGCCGCATTTCTGCGGCACTCTCGGAGACATCGCGCATGGTTCTCTAGCTTCGCTCGCCCTCTCGCTGTACCTGTTCGGTCACGGCATGGACGCGCGGCACATTTATCGTTGTTGTCGGGCAGCGTACACTTTCTGTCCGGTCAATATACCGACTCCAACGCGCCAGTCAAGGCCACGAACACACACACCCGTAAGTGTTTGCATGGGCGCTGTCCATCGCAATCTGTCCCGCCGACTTACCTGTTGTTTTCGACCGGATGCAAAGAAACTTGAACAGGCGACGCCCTTCGGTCACGCAATCGTTTGCGCATTTTTTCGAGTGCGTCTCTGGCCATGCGTATCGCATAAACACCCTTCAGATTCGTCCGTGATTGCGGATTCGGAGCACTTGCATGGTATCCCCGTGATTTCAATACAGATTACGACGATAGCGCGATCTAGGTGCCACAAGGGCTAGCGCTCAGCCCCCAATACTATATTCAATAAAATCAAATATTTGCTGTCTGGTCTTTTTGTGTTACCTGAGAAACGGTCTGGCAAGGCTTATCCGGCCGTCAGGTGCTTTGACGGGCGACATGGGGCGTGTTTGGCAGCGATAATTTAATTTATCTTTGATAGCCTTTCATAGGCGAGTAGAAAAACCGTTTTATATCGTTATATCTGTATGAAATAATATGGCGGAGATATCCTTTTCCCCGCCAGGAGTCCTGCATGCCCCGCCCGGCCGCCGTTACCCCCGAACAGATCCGTTCCGCCGTGCTGTCGATGCTCGCCGAGGCCGGCGATGCAGCACCGCCCACTGGCGAACGCTTCCGCAAGGTCGTGTCGGTACGGAAACTCCGCGCGCGGCTCGGTGCGGGCGATCCGGCTACCCTTGCGCGGGCACTCAACGCCGTCGAGGCCGAGGTCGTGCGCGCGGGACTCGCCGACATCGCGATGCCCGGCATTCCCGTCGAAATCGCCGAGCAGATGCGCGCGCTGTGGCAAGCGGCCGTGGCCGTGCAACTTGAGGACGTGGTGCGCCTGAAGGTAGATGCACAACAGGCGATTGCGGCGGCCGATGCGGCGCGCACCGATGCCGAACTGCGCGTCGAACTGCTGCGCCAGGAATTGAGCGAGCTGCGAGCGGGGGTCTCCTCACGCGACATCGAACTGTCCGATCTGCGGGCCCAGAACGCGATGCTGCGCGAGCGGTGCGCGGCGCTCGATGCGGCAGCCCAGGAACGCCAGGCGCAACTCCACGCCGCGACAGCGGAGCGGGCGGCGGTTGAGCGCACGCACGCGGGCGCACTGGCGGACGTGCAACATCGGTACGAGGCGCTGTCGAAACAGTTGCTGCAGGAAACTGCCCACCAGCGCGAGGCCCTGAAAAAAGAGCATGCGCACTCCACGGCGCAACTCAAGTTCGCCGAGCGCCGTGTTGCCACGCTTGACGGCGAACGCGAACGGCTCGAAGGCGAACTCGCGAGCGAGCGCGAAGCCCGCCAGCAGGCGGTCGGCGAAGCGCTGGCGCTCAAGGCGATCAACGCGAGCCAGTATGCGCAGCTCGACGAACTGCTGCGCCTCGTGTCGGCACAGGAGGCCCGTCGCGCACCGGTGGCGTCCAGCCGTCTCGCGACCGCGAGGCGCACCACCGGCACTTCGAAGAGCGGCACGACTAAGCCCAGGAAGACATGAGCGAAACAACGAGCCCCGCCGACTGGATCGATGGCGGCATGACGCCACCGCGGCGGCTGCCGGCGGACACCAACGCGGCGCTCGCGTATCTGGCCGACACGCTCGGCCACGTCGTCTACACGCGCTGGACCCTGGCGGCGATCAAGGGCCGGTACGCCTCGCTCGCCGACGCGAAGGTGGCCCATCCCGCGGTCATGCGGCAGTTGCTTGATCACGCGGTCGTGATCGAGTACTGGGATCGCGGCCGTGTGCGCACCGCGGCCATCGACGATGCGCCGACACCGGAGGCGGTGCTGCAACGCGTTCTGCATACGCAGCGGCGGCGCTTCAAGGTCTCGCCCGAAGCCGGGTTGCCGGCGGCGACCGGTGAGCCGATACGGGATACGACAGCGCTGGTCACGGTGCCGCAACCATTGATCGCGTGGCTTGCCCGGGCTGGACGCTTCGCGAATGTGGCGAGCGCAACCAACACGCTCGGCGTGGGCGACGACGCGCAGGCTGTCGCGCTCTTCCTGCGCGATCGCGCGAGCCGCTCGCCGCATACGCTGCGTGCATACCGGACCGAACTGCGGCGGCTGGTCACGTGGTGCGAAGCGCAGCAACTCGGTCCGCTGTCGGATCTCACGCGCCACGACCTGCTCGCGTACCGGCAGGCATTGCGCAAGCCCTCTCATGACGTCGTCGACGACAACAACCGGACGGTGGCGGAAGCGACCCAGGCACGGGCACTCGCGGTCGTCGCGAGCCTGTTCCGCTACTGGACCGAGACCGGCTATCTGACCGCCAATCCGGCTGCAGGGCTCGTCCGTGGCGGACGCTCGCGCACGAGCTTCGCACCGCAACGGATGCTGCCGAGCGCGTTGCTTGCCGCATGTGACACGTGGGTCGCTGAAAGTTTCAACGACGACGACGCGCTGGTCGTCGCGCGGCGCCGCGCAATCTGGGCGCTATACCGGTACACCGGCGTGCGCCTGGTTGAACTCGTGTGGTCCGACGACGCGCAGTTGCCGAAACTCGAGGTCGACCGCATCAACGGCATCGAGTGCTGGACGCTGCACGTGCTCGGCAAGGGTCGCAAGACGCGAGCGGTTCCGTTGCCGGGACTCTGCGTTCCGATCCTGAGAACGTACCGGCAACTGCGCGGCCTGCCGCCGCAGCCCAGTCTCTATGAGCATGCGGCACTGATTCACGGACTTAAGGGCGGCTCGCTGCACAGCTCCGGCCTCTACGATGAGGTGAAGGCAATCTTCATCGCGACGGCCGACCGCATCGAGAAAACCGATCATGCGGGCGCTGCGCGCCTGCGATCGGCATCACCGCACTGGCTGCGCCACGGCTATGCCAGGCAACTCGTGGTGGACCATCAGGTGCCATTGCCGGCCGCACAGGCTCTGCTCGGGCACGCGTCAGTGCAAACGACCGCGATCTACGCAAAAACCGACTTGTCGCAGTTGCGCGCCTTTGTGGACCAGACGTTCAGCGACAGTTGATCGAGGCCGTGTTGAGCGCGCCGCGCGGGTTGTGCTGCTTGCCTATCGGTTTGCGGTTCCGAATGCTGAGCGTGCTGGCGTTGCCTGATCGAGCACATACGCTATCCAGTTCGGGAGCAGACAACTGAGTCCGGGCCACGAAGCGTCATTCGCTCGCACCATCGCTTAGACATCCTGGCGTCGGTTCCACTCAGGAATCGGCCATTCAATTTGAAGCGGAGAGATGGGTGCTTGACCTCGCCTCTCGTTTGTAGTCCGGACGCAGTTAGCGGACCGAGTTCTCCGGTCGTGTGGCCCGATAGCAACTTGATCGAAATGAGCCTTATCGTGGGGCGACCACCTTCACCGTTGCGGCGAACCGGTTCTGATTTTAGTGGCCGGATCGGTCTCGAGCGACATTGAAACAACCAACGGGTCGGCATTAGGCGAGTTACGTTTGCAGTGATCTCGCTCATCGTCGCAACTTGAGCGGTCGCTTACGAACCAGTCCGACCAGCGGTATCGGACCGTCTGCCGTTCCGATCAATGTCGGAACACCACTGCACGGATACCGTTGCAAGCGTCCCGGACGCGCGTCCTGCTGAGGCGGACTAAACTACCGGCTTGCGCGCGATCACCTGATCTGAAGACCACATGCATCTCATGCATCCGCATCATTTCGTGCGCCTTGTCGGAAGTGGCGATTCTCGGCCGGGCACCGGTGACCAACGAGGCAAGGATTTCTCAAAACCCAACGCCGCTGCTATTGCTTTTGCTCTGCCTGAACCCAAACACGGAAGGCCGCGACTGCGCTTTGCAGCCGGTACGCCTGCTCCTCAAGCGACGCGGCTGCGGCTGCTGCCTGCTCGACGAGCGCCGCGTTCTGCTGCGTTACCCGATCCATTTGCACGATCGCGCAATTGACCTGATCGATGCCGGATGACTGTTGATCCGAAGCAGCGCTGATTTCGCTCATGATGTCGGTCACGTGCTTCACGGCCAGCACAACCTCGTTCATTGTGCCGCCAGCGCGGATGACAAGTTCGCTGCCGCGTTGCACCTTGGCCGCCGTGTCGCCGATCAGTTCCCTGATCTCCCGGGCGGCCGTCGCCGAGCGTTGCGCCAGACTCCGTACCTCGCCGGCCACCACCCCGAAACCACGCCCCTCTTCTCCCGCCCGCGCAGCTTCCACTGCGGCATTGAGCGCGAGAATGTTGGTCTGAAACGCGATGCCTTCGATCACGGCGATGATATCGACGATCTCGCGCGAGCTTGCCGAAATTCCGTCCATCATTTCGACCACTTCACCCGCGACCTGACCGCCCGATTGCGCGATACCGGACGCCCGGGCCGCGAGCGCGCTCGCCTCTCGCGCGTTTTCGGCATTCTGTCTGACCGTCGCCGTCAACTGCTCCATGCTCGCAGCCGTTTCTTCCAGCGAAGCGGCCTGCCGTTCGGTGCGCGCGGACAGATCATTGTTACCCGCCGCGATTTCGCGAATGCCATGACCGATTGCGTCCGCACTACTGCGTACCTGCCCTACCGTATTGACCAATCCGCCCTGCATGCGGCCCAGCGCGGTGGCGAGCTGTCCCATCTCGTTGCGACTGCCCGCTTCGATGCGACCGGTCAGGTCGCCTGCAGCGATTCTGGCGAAGTGCTGAATGGTCGTGTCGACAGGCCGCACGATCGCAGCGGCCAGCGCGATACGCGCGAAGAGGCCCAGCAGGACAACGCCAATACCGGTAGTGGCAGATATCCAAAGGCCCACCTCGAATCGCTTCGCGGACACTTCATAGCGCTGGCGCTGGCGCTCGCTGTGATACCACTCGAGCGCGGCACTGGCAGTGCGGTAGTCCGCGTACGCTGAGTTTGCCGCTTGCGCCTGAATGGTGTGAAAGGTCAGAACGTCGTTCTGTTCCAGCGCCGCTATCTGCGGGGCCATTACCCTAGTCAGGAACGCATCCCGTTTTAGTCGCAGCGTGTCAGCGAGTGCCCGCTCGGTACCATCCACCGGATGCCCCGACAGGCCAGAGCCGAGGAGCGCATCGCTCTCGCCCAGCAGTTTTCGTGCATGCGATAGGACCTGCTCCGCATTCCCCCCGACTCGCCCGGCCGTCTCTACTTCGTTCAATGCGAGGCGTGCCTGCAAGATGCGCTCAGCGCTCGCTTTCAGGTCCACCAGCGCGACCGTGTCATTGCTGTACATCTGTTCGAGTTCGACGTCGCGGCGATGGACGCCCATGGCAGCGGTCAGGATTGATGCGAGAAGCGCGATAGTGTAGACCGCTATAGTGACGCTCAGCCCGGTGCGGATAGTGAGGTTCTTGAACATGGCGTCGAACTGTGCGCGCCTGGAGTTGTAGGGGCGCGCACACCTTTTTTAGTGAGTTGTTGTAGTTCACACTGGGCGCCGCGCCGGTTCCCAGCGTGGCCTCAGGGTGGCTTTGCCTTCGACATGTAGCAGAACAGTTGGCCGCAAGTCTATCCGGTCCGCGTTATCTCAACGTTCAACAAGATCTCTGACAGTAGTGAACGTCGTTGGCAAAGAGATGTTGCTGCTCCGCTCAAACGTATCGATGGATAACCAGAGGACCGCAGTGATCACGCCGAGCGCACCAAGGGTAATAATAGATTTCATCTCGCTGCCTGCTTATACAAGGAATCGCACCGTACTTAATGATTGAGGAGCAGGACCACGGCATCTGTCCGGGCAGTCCGCGGCCTCTGTCCGCGGTCAGATCCGTGGAAGATCCCGCATGGTTGGTCAGGGACCAAGGACTCGCGCGCAACGGCTGCGCGCGAGCCGGTCTTCCTGTCGATCAGAAAGCGTGACGCAGGCCCAGCATGACCGCCACTGTCCCCATCCCCGGCGCCACCGGCTGCCCGTATGCGATCGTCTGGGTCATATCTCCATGGTTGTTCACCCAACCCACCTGGGCATAGACCAGTGAAGTTTTGGAAAGGCTGTATTCGGCGCCTCCGGCGACCTCGAGCGATTTGTTGGCCGATTTGTTCCGGTCCTTCAAATAGTAAACGCCGCTGGTGACCTTCAATGCCGACGAGACCTGATAGCCGAGGCCGGCCGAATACAGGTCGAGGCTCGTACCACCGAAAGGATTCGAAGCGCTCTTCGCAGCCGGGTTCGCGCCATTGCTGTACGACGCGGACATCGAAATGCCGTTCAGCGTCGTATATTTCGCGCCGAGGTACCAGTAGCGATTGTTGTTCAGCCCGGTGGCGACCGTCGTCGGCCCTGGGTTGGTGTCATGCCCGCTGTAGTACACGGCCGACAGATTGAGACCATAGTTCGAATACTTCAGCACTGCGGATTCGCGCGTGCCGCCCTGAAAGCTGCCGGGCACGCCGCCGGGCGCATATTCAAGCAAAGCGCTCGCACCATGGAACTTCGGGGATTCGTACACGATTGCATTGCTGTCGTACAGCGCCCCGATCGGCCCGTTGGTGCTGGTGCCCGGCCAGCCTGCCGCCGTGTTCATGCCGATCCACGCGGTCAGAATACTGCCGAAATAGCCCCCCGAGCGAACATCGGTTTCAGCCATCGCGTACGCCATCGGTACGACCTGGCGGCCGGCGGTGACTGAGCCGAAAAATCCTGACATGCCGACAGTTGCGTACTGGTTGAACATCGCGGTCGCACCCGCCGTATCCGCAAGGCCAGACTTGCCGGTGCCACTGTCAAAAGACCCTTGCAGCCTGAAGTTTAAGTGATAACCGCCGCCGATATCCTCGGTACCCTTCATGCCCCACAGGCTCGAGTAGAGACCGGCATCCTTGTAGCGATAAACCGACCCGAGGTTTTTTGCTGTCGGGCTGAAAGATGCCGCCGACGTGCTTTGATACAACAGCCCTGAATCGACGACGCCGTACAGCGTCACCGACGATTGTGCATGAGCCGCCCCCCCGATTGCAGCCAGCGCGGCTGCTGCTACCCATTTCAATTTCATTGCGTCTCCTGTTTCACTGCTTTCAAAAAAACGGAACAGGGTGTATTCGCACCCAACAAAAAAGGTCGACCACCGCTCCGTCAGAGCAGCATATGATTATTAAATAAGTACTACGAAATACGAGTGTAATCACTACGCCCGTACCTCATTAAACTCAATGAATTTCTCCTCGAGCCCATGTTGCCGCCGACAATGCGACGGCATGATGAGCGCCAGAGCCTAACTACGAGGTGTTACGGCTACCAACGTAGGCACAAATCCGAATCCCGAAGTCACCCCTGAACGAAAAATCAGGAACCGGCTCGCGGATTTCGGTCATCGAGAATGTCGCGCATGCGGTTCTCGATTTGTTCCCTGGTCTCCGGATGCGGCAGAATGTAGAAGCGTCCAGCCTTGACCGCCTCAAGTGTCATCTGCGCAATATCGGCAGCGGAAAATCTGGCGTCGCGGATTCTTTCATCGTGGCCCGTGCTGAGAAAGCGAGCACCCAGCGGATTCGTCGCTGCCAGTTCAGCGGGACGATTACGCGCCGCTTCGGCGATGCCGGTATTGACGAAGCCGGGGCAGAGCACGGATACGCCGATCTGCGCGCCGGCAGCTTCCAGTTCCAGTTGCAGGCACTCCGACATCGCGACCACGGCGTGTTTGCTTGCGCAATAGATGCCGCCTCCCGGCACCGGCACCAGACCGGCCCGCGATGCGGTATTGACGATATGACATGGACTCTTCTGTTCCAGCATGTGCGGAACAAAACTGCGGATGCCGTGCGCCACGCCCATCACGTTGATGCCGAACACCCACTCCCAATCCTGCAGCGTGGTGGCCCAAAGCGGGCCGGCAAGCACAACGCCGGCATTGTTGAACAGCAGATGGGCAGCGCCGAAACGCTCAAAAGTCTTGATCGCCACCTGCTCAACCTGTTCCGCCTTGGCGACGTCGCATTTCAGGGCGAGAGTCTGGGTCGACTGTGGCAGCAGACCGACGGTATCCTGCAAACCCTTTTCATCGACATCGGTCAGCACCAGATGCATGCCTTCGCGGGCGCAACAAATCGCCAATTCGCGACCGAAACCGCTGGCCGCACCAGTAATGACAGAAATTTTGTCTTTGAGCTGCTTCACTGAACGTCTCCGTTTTATTCCGGTTTATCCGGGTACCTAACCGCCATCCAGCGTGATGCGTGCTGGCCTGAGCTACTCAGTTCCGAGCACCATCACCATATAAGCCGACATCACCATGCCGCCCGCCTGGACCAGGCAGGACTTTGCGTCCGGAACCTGGCGTGCGCCACATTCGCCGCGCAACTGTCGTACGGCTTCGATCATCAATTGCATGCCGAACATGCCCGAATGATTGAACGAGAGACCGCCACCCGAGGTATTCAGTGGGAAATCGCCGCCCGGCGCGATGCGGCCGTCACGAACGAACTCGCCAGCTTCACCGGGTTCGCAAAAGCCAAGACTCTCCAGCCCGAACAGCACGTTGATCGTGAATGCATCATAGATCTGCACCAGGTCGAGGTCTTTGTGATCGAGTTGCGCCATTGCCAACGCATCTTTGGCGAGGGTTGAAAGGACCTTGTTATCGATCCAGTCGTCCGATCCGAACGGCGTCAAATGGTGGAGATATTTCTCGGAGAAGCCGCGAACCATCACGGGCTGCTGCTTCAGGTCGCGCGCCCGGTCGGCTCGCGTGAGGATCATCGCACCGGCACTGTCAGTCACCTGGCAGATGTCGAACTTGCGCAGCGGATCGGCCAGCATGGGCGCGGCCAGATACTGTTCCATCGTGAGGTCGTCACGTGCGAACGCGTTCGGGTTCAGTTGCGCCCATTTCCTTGATGCTAGCGCGATCTCGCCAAGGTCTTCCGCTCTGGTGCCGTAGCGATGCATGTGCAGTTGTGCCTGCATCGCATAGAAGCCGATCGGGCTCAGCATGCCGTAAGGCTGCACGAACTGTGCGACCGGATTGCGCGGCTCCTGGTTCATGCCGCCCGCTTTGCGGCTGCGATCGAGCCGCTGCGTGCTGCCGTAGGTGATCAGCGCGGTGTCGCACAGGCCTGCTTCGATCGCGGCTATCGCGTGGACCAGATGGGTGATGTTCGATTGCCCGCCTACGACGGTGTTGTCGACGAAGCGCGGCTGGATACCCAGATACTCCGATACTAGAAGAGCAGCAGCGCGGTCGTCCCAATGCGCAAAGACAGCATCGATATCGCCCGGCACCAGGCCTGCGTCGAGCATCGCCGATCTGGCAGCCTGGCATTGCAGCGATAGGGCGGTCTCCCCCTCTGCCGCCTTGCCGAGACCGGCCTCGCCGATGCCGACGATGGCGTAGCGATTTGCAAGTTGGTGTTTGTTGATCATGCTGGGTCAGTCCTGCTTGAGCGCGTCGGCCAGAAACTTCGCGCGCACGTCTTTCTTCAGGACCTTGCCGATGGGGCTGCGCGGCAGGGTTTCCCAGATCTCCACATGCTTTGGCATCTTGAAACTGGCGAGGCGGTCCTTGCACAATGCGAAGACTTCCTCGGGTGTGATGGTCGTGCCGCGCTTGAGCTCGACGATGGCAGTAACCCGCTCGCCCCAGTCCGCGTCGGGCGTGCCTACGACGGCGCAATCCTGGACAGAAGGGTGGGAGAAGATCACCTGTTCGATCTCGCTCGGATAGATATTGAAGCCGCCGGAGATGATCATGTCCTTCTTGCGATCGACGATGTACAGATAGCCGCTTTCATCGAAGACACCGATGTCGCCGGTGTGATGCCAACCGAAGGCACGTACCTCGGCAGTCGCTTCCGGATTCTTGTAATAACCGGACGACACGAGGTCGCCCTTGGCTACGATTTCGCCTCGCTCTCCGAGCGCGACAATGTTGCCGTTGTCGTCCATCAAGGCCACTTCACATGCGCCGGATGGCCGCCCGGCCGAACCGAGGTGGCGATTCTGCGACGAATCGTCGCTGACGTAATGATCTTTGCGCGACAGACACGTGATGACGCCAGGAACTTCGGCCTGGCCATAGAATTGCGCGAAGACCTGTCCCCACAGTGCCAGCCCCTCGCGCAGTTTGTCGACTGACATCGGGGCCGCGCCATAGATGACGTATTCGAGTGACGAACAGTCGCGCGTCTTTACATCAGGGTGTGCCAGCAATCGGTAAATCAATGTCGGGGGCAGGAAGATATGCGTAACCTTTTCGCACTCGATCAGCGCCAGCAACTCGCCCGGATCTGTAGAAGGCGCAAGCACGTTGCGCGCGCCGAATCGCGCCAGTGCCATGAAGGTTGCGCCCGCGGCATGCGTGAACGGCGCAACGAACAGGTGGACGGGATCTTTGTCGGGTTGTGTGAACTGGTTCGAGATCCGGTAGGCCGTCTCAAGTGCGCGATGGGTTTGCATGATCGCTTTCGGCTTGCCGGTCGTGCCGCCGGAAGATTTGATGATCGCCACATCGTCGGCATTCTTGTCGATCGTTTCCACCCGCTTGCCCGAAAACTGCTCACACCACGCGGAC
Organism: Paraburkholderia sp. BL10I2N1; assembly: GCF_004361815.1. Classification (NCBI taxonomy): domain Bacteria; kingdom Pseudomonadati; phylum Pseudomonadota; class Betaproteobacteria; order Burkholderiales; family Burkholderiaceae; genus Paraburkholderia; species Paraburkholderia sp. BL10I2N1. The sequence goes on from NZ_SNWA01000004.1 coordinate 374,870, forward strand.
AGCGTCGGGCCGGACGGTTGTGCCGCTTGCGACAGGCCAATGACGGTTTTCAAAGCCGGCGCGCCACTGCGGATCTTTTCCATTTGCGGGAGGTACGTTTCGTGGCAGAACATGGCCGACACGTCCGTGAACTGCATAAACCACGCGATGTCGTCGATGGTATCGCGCGCGTTCAGGGGCACATAGACCGCGCCCGCGCGCATGATGCCGAGCATCGCGACGAGCGCCAATTCATGATTGGGCGACAGCACGCCGATATGCGCGCTGCCGAGCCCTTGTTCCAGCAGCGCGTGCGCCACCGCATGCGATGCGTTTTCGATTTCCTGATAAGTCAGGCGAAGCTCACCGCTTTGCAGGCAAATGCGATCAGGGAATTGCCGGACACCTGCGTCGAATGAATCGATAATCATGAAGACGTACCTGTAGCAATTTTGAATTGGGGAAGCGCGTATTCGGCGCTGATGCGCTCGAAAGTCACTTCGACGGGGGCGCCGATGGCAACCTGTGCGAGATCGGAGTCGACGATCCCGGCCAGCATGCGCACGCCTTCGTCGAGGTCGATCATGGCCACTGCGTATGGCACCTTGTCCGCCATCGAGGGATGTCCCGCAATGTGGCAGATCGTGTACGTATAAATCGTGCCGCGACCGCTGCAATCGACCCACTCGACGGAATCGGACAGACAGGCAGTGCAAAATGCGCGCGGGTAGAACTGCCGGCGTCCGCATGAGCCGCAGCGCTGCACCACCAGGCGGCCTTCGTTCGCCATGCGCCAGTAGGGGGCGGTTTCCCTCGTTGGCACCGGAAGCGCACGGGTAGTGTCAGATGCCTGCTTCACGACCGGCCACCTTTGAGTTGGCAGTTCAGCGACCAGTCACCGCGCGAAACATGAATGCGGCCCTTGCGGGGCAATTTCGCCAGCGTCTCCACCAGGTCGACGATTGGGTGGGTGACACTGAACGCACTGTCTTGCGACGTAGGAACCAGGGCGTCAATCTTTTCATCGCCGAACATATAGCGCAGCAACATCTGGTCGTCGTCCATACCCTTGTATCGCTGGCGCAGGCCTGGCAGGACCGGCTCTAGCGGCGGCGGCGTCAGGGCGACATCCCGGGAGCCGTTCGTGATGATGCGGTCGGCAATGTTCTGGTCCACTGGCAGCGGCAAGGCGCCAAAGTAGCCGCAGATGTATTTCTTGACTTCGTCAGGAACGACGCGATAGCGCTCGCCGTTGACCACGTTCATGACCGCCTGGGCGGCCACGATGGCCGGAAACGGCGTCGCCATGACGGGCGAGCCGAGCTCTTCGCGCACGCGTGCGATTTCCTGGATCACCTCGGGCAGTTTGTCGCCCAAACCAGCTTGTTTGAGTTGCGCCTCCAGGTTGGAAATGGCGCCGCCCGCGAATTGCGATTTATAGAGAAACGGGTTGTACTCAGCTGCAACGCCTACCGGCTGGCCCTCATGTTCAGCCAGGGCTGCGAGGTAAGGAGTGACATCGTCGAGCGCCGTGTCATCGAGATCGACAGAGAGTCCCAACGCGCGCAGGTTGCTGGCGATCATGTGACTCGAAGGCACAGAGTTGCCGTTGGTCAACGGGTCGACGGCGGTAAAGACGCAGTCCGCGCCGTGCACTGCGGCCTCGATTGCGAGCAAGGGACCAAGCCCGGTCAGGCAGTGAGTATTGAATTCAAGCGTGCGATGGCCAATGGCGCGCTTGATGGCGGGAACGATGGTCCTGACATCCTCCAGCGACATGATTCCCGCCGCACAACCGAAGACGATGTTTTGCACGTCGAAGCGCTCGACCACTTCTCTTGCTTTGGCCTCGTAGAAGGCCGCGTCATAGCCTGGCGCGAGGTTGAATATCAGCCCTGCGCTGACTGTAGCGCCGAGCCGGCGAGCGGTCTGAATGGCGGGCGCGACGTTGTCCCAGCAATGCAAGGACTCCAGGAAGCCGAAATCGCGGATGCCGTTGGCAAACATGCGCTCGACGAACAGCTCGTTGATATCGGGCGCTACCGGATAAAAGCCGCTCATCAGATTGCTACGTATCGCGGCGCGCAGCGGCGTGCGCGTGATCCGGTCGCGCAGTAGCCGGATGCGCTCAAACGGGTTCTGGTTCAGGGACCGTACCGCTACATCGAACTGAACCATGGCGATGGCTTCGATGAAGGAAAAGCCGGCACTGTCGAGCCGCTCGGCGATCGGAAGCATGTGTTCCGTGCGCATGCGGGTGGCCCACAGGCATTGATGGGCATCGCGCAGCGTTCCGTCGGAAATACGGATGGCCGGACGGCTGCCGTCGCGGGCGCGCGCGTCCGCCATAGTCTGTTGAAGATGTGACAGCACGACCTTATCCCTCTAACTGTTGGTAGACAATTTCCATGTCCGGACCTTTGACCCGCAACGACGCGTAGTGCGGGAGGCGTTCAAGCAGGCCGCGCGCCAGCGTCTCGAACGGAGACAGGGTCTGGTAGCGCAGCTGCGCCGGCGGCAACGGATGAGGCAAATTCTTGATGTTGAAGCCGGATACATGTGCGGTGAGCCGCGCAAGATCGGTTGCGCCGGGAGTGTTCTCGCGCAACGCCTCCATGGTCGCCGGCTTGCAAACTTCAAATGTACCGACGCGGCACTGCAGCTCCGCATTCACGACGCCTGGCAGGCTGCCGTAGATGCCCTGCACCAGACGGCGGATGCCGGGCCGCAGTTGCGCGTAGCGCGGCATGCCTGCGACGTGAAGGTGTGCCTGCTCGGCGATCGGGGTGGCGAACGGCTCGACCATCGGGGGCGTTCCCATGTCGCGGCGGATACGGTCGCATTCGACGGCAAACGCATTCAGGTGTCGGTTGCGGCCCGTGTCGGGCAAACTCCGCATCAAATCAGCGGCGAGCTCGCCAGGTAACTGATGCGCGTAAGGGGCAAGGTCGAATACCCAACATTCGGCGCGCGGAAAACCTTCACGCTCGGCGATATCGTCGGCGACGGCATTAGCGGAGCGGACCACGCTCATGTCCAGACCGTTCGTCGCGATATCGATCAGGCTCAGCGCACGGACCAGATTGGTGATCGAAGGCAGCGACGCGCCATTGGCGAGGCTTGGGAGTGCAGTGTCGATCCCGTCGACGCCGAGTCGCAGTGCTTCGAGCACCACCATCGGGCCCAGCGCCGTGTGGCAGCGGGTGTGCAAGTCCAGCGGGGTGTCACCCAACGCTGCCTTGAGGGCCGGAATGAGGGTGGCGACACGATCCGGCGTTAGCAGTCCGCTTTCGTCACGCAGCATCATGCGTGCGGCGCCGGCCATGACGAGGGCCCTGGCCTGCTCGCCATACCATGCGTCGGAATAAATGGCATCCTCGACGAATGGAAGCGCGGCGATTGCACTGAGTTCGAGTCGGCGCGCTGCCTGCAGCACGGGTGCCAGACGCGCGATAGCTATCAGCGGATCCATGACGATGACCTGCTGCACGCCATGCGCGGCGAACTCCTTCAGCCAATGCGTTGCCACGTCGGTCGACAGGATATCCGTACCGTGTTTGCCATGGCCCGTCATCAGATTGATCGTGGTGCGGAACACGGTTTGCGGGCACTGTTCGCGCGCCGCTTCGATGAACTGCCACGGGTTCTCGCCGCGTGCCAGGCACTGCGTGAACAGCGCGGGGCTGGAGACCTCGATGGCGGTCAATCCGGCGCCATCGAGCCGCCGGATCACGTCGAGCCGCATCGGCGTGCTCATGGCACCCGACCACACGGCATTTTGACCATCGGTAAGGCTGGCGTCGGTAAAGCGGACTGCGTGCGTGTTCATGCTGCGATTCCTTTTGCTGCCTCGGCAGCTTTCGTCTTCTCCTTGAGTACTGCTTTCCAGGGGGGCATGAAGGTATCCTCGACCCAGCGCGTGGTCACACGACCTTCGGCAAAATCCGGATGCGCGAGCACCGCTTGATGAAAACTGGCCGTGGTCGCGGGACCGGTGACGCGCAAGTCCGCGAGCGCTTCCTGCATGCGCTCGATGGCCTCGGCGCGCGTCGGCGCATGCACGATGAGCTTGCCGAGCAGCGAGTCGTAATACGGCGGGACGGTGTAGCCGCTGTAGCAGTGGGTATCAACCCGCACGCCATCGCCTTCGGGACTCTGCCATTCGGAAATCAGGCCGGCGCGCGGCAGAAAATTCCGTTCCGGGTCCTCTGCGTTGATGCGGCATTCAATCGCGTGGCCGCTGATCGAAATCTGGGCCTGCGTGAACGACAGCGGCAGTCCGCATGCCACGCGCAATTGTTCGACCACGAGATCCTGCCCGGTGACCATCTCCGTGACCGGGTGCTCGACCTGGATACGGGTATTCATTTCGAGGAAGTAGTACTTGCCGTCGCTGTCGTCGACCACAAACTCAATGGTTCCGGCGCCGCAATACCTGACATCGCGCGCGAGCCGCACCGCGCATTCGCCCATTTCGGCGCGCATCGCAGCGGTCAACTTTGGCGACGGTGCTTCCTCGATCAGCTTTTGATGGCGGCGCTGGGTAGAACACTCGCGCTCTCCAAGGTAAACCACGTTGCCGTGCTGATCCCCCATCACCTGGATCTCAATGTGGCGGGCCCGTTCAATGAATTTTTCGATGTACAGCGTGGAATCACCAAAGGCCGAGCCGGCCTCGTTCGCCGCGGAGCTGAACGCAGCTTCCATCTCGGATTCCGAACGCACCACACGCATACCGCGGCCACCACCACCGGCGGTAGCTTTCACCAGCACTGGATAGCCGATGTCACGCGCGATGCTGCGCGCGTCTTCGACGTCGGCTACGGCGCCGGAGCCGGGCACGCGCGGCACGCCGGACCCGGCGGCCAGACCCACCGCAGTGATCTTGTCGCCCATCGCGTCGATCGCCTCCGGCGACGGGCCGATGAACGCCAGGTTGGCTTCGGCACAGGCGCGTGCAAACGCGGAGCGCTCTGCCAGAAAGCCATACCCGGGTGGACTGCGTCGCATTCGGTATCGCGCGCGGCTTTGACCAGATTGGACGCGATCAGATAACTCTCGGCAGCGGGGGGCGGGCCGATCACGACATAACGGTCGGCCAGTTGCGCCGCCATGCTTTCGACGTCGGCTTCGGAAACGCCGACGACGGTCTCCATGCCGAGTGCTCGGCAGGCGCGGATGATGCGCACGGCGATCTCGCCGCGATTGGCGACAAACACCCGGCGGATATCGCGGGTTGCCATTGAAGGTTGAGTGTTCATTGGATCGGGCCTTTCTAGTCGCGTGTAACGTCAATCAACATCAGGATCTGGTCGTGCTGGACCAGTTGACCGTGCCGGGCCACGACGCGATGCACCTTGCCGCTGACGGTGGACTCGATCGAGTTGAACATCTTCATGACCTCGACAAGACAGACCGTATCGCCGACCTTGATATCGCTGCCAACGGCAACGAAAGGTGGGGCGTCCGGCTTCGGCGTGAGATAGAAGGTGCCGACCATCGGCGCACGGATCGCCGTCATGCCCTCCGGCACGGCGTCCGGCTGTGCGGGTGCCTCTGCGGCGGCAAAGTCGGACGGACTGACTGGTTTAGGTGTCGCCGACGGCGCGCCGGACGATGACGCCCCGATGCTCAACGCGACGCTGGAGTCGGTGAAATGGGCCGCGAGCGGTGCCGCGCCGGGTTTGCGGGCCTGCAGCAAATAATCTCCGACCTTGATCTCGAGCGACTCGAGCTGCTCCGCACGATCGAGGGTATCGAGGATGCGCCGCACATCGGCGTGAGAAAGACCCATTGGCTACTCCCTGATTCCTTGGCCCCGCTTCCATGCCTGGGGCCGACTCCGCCACATTTCCCCACTGCCCCCCATGGACAGCGATGGTGACAACAGGGTCCACTATAAAATGTCTTCATTAACATTGTCTACAATCTTAACTTGGGTGTAGTCTGAACACCATCGCATCGACTAATAGCATTCGGTTGAAACAATAGTCCGAAAACTCTCGTTGTTATTTCATTATTTGAAATAATTCCGTCCAGGCTCAAACGTGGAAATGACTCGTCCAA